>DAOWIM010000199.1 GCA_030640905.1 bacterium | reverse complement strand
TGGTCAGCAAGATACGGTTTCAGGGCGCTTCGTACCGCCGGGACATTGGTTTTCGAGCGGGCAAACAAATAACCTGATTTCGGGTAGGTAAAGATGGCTGTTAAGGTACTGATAATGATAGGCTCCAAATCGGATGAAGAATATGCGACGATTTGTCATGAGCTTTTGGGAAAATTTGGGATCGAAGCATCGGTGGAAATTTCTTCGGCTCATCGTCACCCTGAGCGTACTGCCAAATTGGCCTCCGAAGCCGAAAGCAACGGATTTGAGACAGTCATCGCTATGGCCGGAATGGCTGCAGCTCTCCCCGGAGTAGTCGCGGCCCACACAAACCTGCCGGTGATAGGAGTCCCGCTCCCAGCTACGGTCGGTGGCCTTGATGCTCTGATGTCGGTGACGCAAATGCCACCGGGGATACCGGTTGCGGCGGTTGCTATCGGCAAACCCGGAGCCAAAAACGCCGCTGTTCTGGCCGCCCGAATTCTCGCCCTCAGCCATTCCGACGTAAAGGACGCTCTCACCAGCTATCGCCAGTCATTGTAAACCGTCTGGATCTAAAAGTGTAATCAGTTTGTAGAACATAGAAAGAGGAAAGGAAAAAGTTATGCTCCAAAAAGAGCGCCTGAAACTGCCACTACTATTTGTTGTCACCATCGCCATACTCTGTCTGGTCACCGCCCTGCCTGCGTGGTCCGATACTGAGAAAGCCAAAGAGCACTACAATGCCGGTATCGAAGCAAACAAGGCTGGCGACAACGAAGGAGCGATCGCTGCCTATAAGAGCGCGATCACAGAGGATGATTCGTTTGTCGACGCCTATATAAATCTCGGCGCGATATACTTCGGGCAAAAGGACTACCAAAACGCTCTGGACAATTTCAAAGCGGCTACCGAAAAAGACCCCGCCAACGCCGATGCTCTTGCCAATCTGGGGCGAGTCGAGTACAAGCTGAAAAAATATGTTGAGGCCGAGGCTGCTTTCAGCGCAGCTATCGCCATCAGTGGCACCAACGCCGGTCTGTATAAAGACCTCGGAAAAGTGTACTTCGCCAAAAAGAACTATCCGAAGCTGATTGAGACGATCAACAAGTGCCACACCAACGGCGGCGGTGATTATCTGACCCATTACATGCTGGGTAAGGCCTACAATAAGAGCGAACAGCCTAATAAAGCAATTGCCAGTTTGAAGAAATCAATTGAGTTGAAATCCAGCTACTACAACGCTCATTTCAATCTGGGGCAAATCTATCAGGCTCAGGAAAAGTTCAATTCGGCTGCCAAGGCATTCAAAGCTGCCCTCAAGGCCAACCCCAAGAAGTACAAAGCCAGCTACAACTACGCTATTGCGGTTGAATCGGCCAACCCTGATAACCTAGCGAGCGCTATCAAGGTCTGGGAAAGCTTCGCTGCCCTGGCAAAGAAATATCCTCGAGCCAAAGGCGACTTGGCTACAGCAGAGGGACACCTCAAGGAACTCCATGAGCGCAAGAAACACGAAGACCTCCAATAAGCAACACTGTTAGAGAGAATTACTCAGGCGTCCGCCACCCGGCGGGCGCCTTTCTTTTTGATCGAGAATCGACACCCCAGAACTACCGGCAATAAGAAAGACGGCAACCGAAGAATCTTCGATTGCCGCCAGAAGGCCGGTCAGCCATGTTGCTATACGTTTACAAAGCTTCGGTCCGTCAGATCACTGGTGAATTACTTGACGAACACGACCTTTGCGAAATCTTCCCACTCGACCATCTCCTCATCGCCGTCGTCGCTCATGATGAAGATACCTTTGTTATCATCGTCAACATCATTGGACCCGCTAAGACGGAACGAGCGACCATCCCAGACAGTAACAACTGTCGAGCGACGCGAGCGTTTCTCAATCTGCTGGATCTTGCCGAATTCCACATCGAACTCGACATCACGATACTCGCCGTCAAGAATCTCCCAGGTGTACTCTTCGTCATTGTCCCACCGAATAGTACCCTCAAATTCTTCACCATCTTCAGTATAAACAGTACCGCGCAATTCCTTACCGCCGTCGAAATCATCATAACTCGCAACGGAAACAGGACCGGTGAAATCAAGACGGTCGAACTCATCCCAGTAAACCTTGACCTGGCCAAATCCCGGATCGGAGATCACAATGCCTCGGTTGCTGTCGTCCACATCGTTGGTTCCACGCAGGATTTGTTCATCACCGTTCTTGAGAACAACCTTGGCGGCACTTGAACTGTATCTCTCTATTGAGGCAATTTTACCAAACTTCACTTTGCGGCTACGCCGCTTGCCATCGCCATCAAGAATATCAACGGGGAAAAGCTCATCAACATCCCAGCAGACAGCACCGGAGTATTCCTCGCCTCGCCGAGTCAGTAGCGTACCATAGAGTCGCTCACCGTAGATCGATTCCTCGTTGGTCCGGGCACCCATGAATTCGATTTTTTCGATATCGTCCCAATCCAGTTCGATCTCACCCTCATCCCTGTCTTCAATAACAATCTCTCGAATGCCTGTACCGATATCGGTAGAACCGCCCTCCAGTTCGACTTCGAGACCCGATTGAGTCACGATCAAGGCGGCATCGTCATCGATAACCTCAAGCGACTTGATATGACCGAAGCGTATACCGGACTGGGCAACATTACCATCCCAGCGGAAACTAGAGCCACCTATCCTGAGACCAAAGAGCCTGATCGACTCCTTGTACTTCCGTCGACTCTCCCTCTTGGCCTTGCGGCGGAATTTCTTGGGAATCTCCTTGTTGCCGTTGAGCACATCAACCCAACTGCCTTCGTTCTTGTCCCAGCGAATCAAGCCTTCAAATTCTTCGCCATCGACAGTTATGATTCGTCCATAAATGCGATCGCTGTTGTCCGCTGCCATGAGTGTAGGTATGGCCAGTGCGGCCAACGCGATAATAGTAATAACTATCCTGTAGTATCTCATAATTTCCTCCGCTGTGAAATCCAAGTCAGCGCTTATGAGATTACTTACGAGACTATATTAAAAAAGTTCATTTCAGTTAATTGTTGAACCGAGAAATATGCCAGCCCTAAGCCCCTGTGTCATCTCTACTTAAGTAGCACCATTTTCCCGACCCGAGAAATATCACCGGTTCGGAGGCGATAGAAGTATATTCCGCTGGGAGCCTGCTGTCCGCTGGCATAATCACCGCTCCAGACGGCCTGATGGTGACCTGCCGGCAGGGGCTGCTCACGCAATCGCCTGATCTCCTGCCCGAGGATATTGAATACAACCAGTTCCACGTACGACCGGCGGGGCAGATCAAATCCGATTGTTGTCGAGGGGTTAAACGGATTCGGGTAGTTCGGATACAGCTTGAAACTTCTCGGCAAATCGCCGGAGGGTTTGTCATCGACATCGGTAGACTGCCCCACCGTCACCAGGCCGGGCTCTACCGTCGGCGTCAGCTTCTCCCCCGCCGACGATCGGAGATACACTGAACAGGTATCAAAATGAGCAGTGTCAACCAGCGTTGTAGCGTCAGTTGCCTTGCCGGTAAAATGAAAATCAGCCATCAGGTAATCGCCCACAGGCACCGTTGATGCGGCGGTCAACTCAACAATCAGTCTACCGGTTATATTGTCTATTGCCGATGTACCGGTAGCGTAGGAAGATATTTCGGAAGAAAACTGCACCGAGTCGGCGGCAATCACACCGGGATCATATTTCAGAGGAAGATAGAGCCGGGAAGCTTCTCCGGTCAGATTCAAGCGGATCGGCATAACACCCGACTGCGACCTTTGAACATTGACCGGCTCCAGAGTAATCAGATCGGACGACGATTTGTAGAGATCAAGAATATACGGTATCTGTTTTGCGACATTGAATGATCCACTGTCAACGAAGTTAATCAATGTCATATGAACGCCAGTTGATAGATTGTCGTGGTCAACAATGAAGTCAACTGTCTCGCTCGCCTGGCCAAAAGTGCTGCTAAGAGTCAGCCACCACACCGAAGATGTGGCGGACCAGTCCAGAACACCGACTCCGGGATTTGTCACCATAACAGACGTGTCGGTGGTCATGCCGACCGACCTCCTGATATAAAACGAGTCAGGCATCACCTGCAGGTACGGAAGATTGTCCACCACCTCAAACTCGGCCCAAACCGTATCGGGCGCACCGAAAGCTTCGGCTGATTCAAAAATAATTGGCTCATTGTACGATCCCGCCAACAGATACTGCGCATTGAGGTAAGCATCGACCGTGTCCGGCGACAAACCGGACGATTCAGTAATATCGATCCAGGTAGCGCTCTCCGCTACCGTCCATGTAAACTGGCCGATACCATCGTTGAGCACGGCGATCTCGAAGCGATGAGGTTCATCAACTCCGGCAAAACCAGTACAGGCAATGCTGGCGGGCAGCACAGACATCACCGGCGAGGTAACATCAAGTCGCACCGAAAGCACGGTCGAGGAATCGGCGTGGCTGAGGTCAACGAAAACGAGTGATCCAAAATACGTCCCCATCCCCAGTAAACCGGGATCAACCGAAACGTTCACAGTCAGCGGCGTGCGACCGGTAGCCGGGCTGACATTTAGCCAGTCCCTATTACCTTCGATGCGAAAATCAAGCGGATTGTAACCAGCATGCTCAACCAACACTTCCTGACCGGAAGGTGGTGTACTACCGATTTGCATCTCGAATTTCACAGACGATGGCGTCAACACAAGGGTAGGGTCATTGTATTTGGTTATCGAAGCATAAATATCAAAATTCCCGGATCGTTTGTCGCCCCAGACGATATACCGATACCGTCCGTCAAGCGCAACATCGGGATGAATCTGCAAGCTATCAGCATGGGAGTTGGCCTGGAAATTAGCCTCGCGTACAACGCCGTCAACATCGACCATCTGCCCGATGATATCCCACGAGGATAAACCGGAATCCGACCAGATGATAGAGACATTGCCCATACGGTCGGCAGCAATTGTCGGTTCACGCTGCGCCGTCTCGCGGGTGTCGGTGTTGACACGATACTCGCCGGTAATGGGAGTCATTGAGGTGTCATATTTGCGAGCGTAGATATCGGGATTGGCTGGATAGATACCGTTCTGCCAATCCACCCAGACAACGGTGAAGTGACCGGCTCCATCGGCTGCCACATCGGGAAACGCCTGTCGCGTCCCGGCGCTATCTTCGCTGACCTGCACATTCAAACCCAGATGGTTTCCCAGTGTATCGAACCGCTGGCAATAGATATCATCGTCGCCGCCACGTTTATCATACCATGCGACTACAAACCAACCCTCGTTGGAAACAGAGACGCGGGGCCAGTGTTGCTGAGACAGTCCGACATCATCGTTAACCTTGAAATTTTCCCCAAGCGGGGCACCATCGGCTGCAATTAACTGCCCATAAATATCCCAGTTCCGATTGCGATAATCCGTCCACACAATCACCCCTCCACCGGCAGCGTAGAGATCAATATCCGGTGTCTTCCTGGAAGAGTCGGGTTGTTCGTTTGTGATGTTGACGTTAACGCCCACTGGTGCGACCATAGAGTCCAGATGCTGGAGGAATATGTCGGGGCGCAATGGATACGGACTATTGCGATAATCTTTCCAGATAGCCGAGTACCGACCAATCAGATCAACAGCAACAGCCGGTTCGAACTGGTAGGCTTCAGAGAGGTCATCATTGATTTTTATATTCTCCCCGACCGGGTAACCGTCGGGGTTGTACTTCTGCGCGAAGATATCAGAGGAGGCGCCACGGTAATCAACCCAGATAACAATGAAGGAACCGTCGGCAGACACCGCTACTCTGGGGTAGTTCTGCTGCGTTGTTCCTATATCGTTATTGACACGGAAGTCGGTTCGCTCTGCGGCGACCGAATGCGTTCCAATTGTCAGAATCGCAGCCAGCAAGATGTAGAGATATGTGTACTTCACCTCCCCCAAAGAGGGCAAAAAGAGTGCCGACCAATAAGGTTTGGTCACATTCGTTCATGACACAGCATAACCCGTTGAGATAACATGCGATAGCCCACCGCTTGAGATACTCGAGATAGGTGATGAGCCCCTGCGAAGATACGAAAGCGGGAAAATATGTTCCGTGGAGAACAGAACAGATTTCCCCGCTCTCAAAAGCGATTACTTTTTCTTCTTATGACGGTCAGCGCGTCTGCGTTTTTTGCGTTTGTGGGTTTTGATTTTTAATCGTTTCCGTTTCTTTCCGCTTGGCATCAGACCTCCATAAGAGTGCGGCGTCACACCGCAAGTTTTGTGATCATGTTCTTGAATTCATTGGACGGCTTGAATACCGGGACCTTCCTGTCTGGAACCGGTACCACTTCACCAGTGCGAGGATTGCGGGCCTTGCGTGCCTTCCGCAGCTTGATCTTGAACGTTCCGAAACCCCTGATTTCGATGTTGTGTCCACTCTCGAGGGATTTCTTCACCGTGTCAAGGAACGAGTCTACGACCACGGCAACATCGGTCCGAGTTAGGCCAGTTTTTTCGGCCACTTTTTCGACCAGATCAGCTTTAGTCACAGCGTCCTCCCGTTAGCAAAAAAATCAATATCAATAATCCTTTATTTTCAAATACACAGCCGAATAACCTCCTCCTAACAGGAGACGGTAACTCTTTGGCGGGGGTGAAGATACACAACAATTCCGAGATTGAAAAGGGATATTTCTGAAAAAAGCAAACATTTCCAAGATTTTCTCCAGTCCTTAACCTCTACCGCGCCAGATACATAAGCTGCGGACCTTCAAACTCACTTCCAACAGATGAGGCCGCCCAGCCGAACAAGCCACCAAGTAAATCCAAGGGAGACAGCTTCTTACGCTCGTAAGGCCGTACCACATTGGGTTCTCCGTCAAGCCCGGCAAGCTCCGCAGCGATCTCAATTGCCTCGGTGAGACCTCCGAGGGTATCAACAAGGCCCAGATTATAAGCCTGGAGTCCGGTGAAAATCGAGCCGTCAGCCAGCGGATAGATATCTTCTTTTTCCATATTCCGGCCCTTGGCAATTGCCTCAACAAATTGCTCGTAGCTATCCATAACGACCGAGCGCAACATCAAGTCTTCTTTCTCGGTCATTGATCGTGTATACGAACCGACATCTTTCATCTCGCCAGACTTCACGATCTCAGTACCGATACCTATCTTTTCAAGCAGTTCCGCAAACGTGTGGAACTGAAGAACGACTCCAATCGATCCGACCAACGAACCGGGGTTGGCAACGATACGATCGGAAGCACAGGCAATGTAGTAACCGCCGGACGCCGCGACCGATGCCATCCCGGTCACGACCGGTTTCTCTTCGGAGAGTCTGCTGATAGCGTCATAAATTTCCTGCGAGATAGCCACCCCGCCGCCGGGCGAGTTGACGTGAATAACGACCGCCTTGATCGAGTTGTTGTCGGTCCACTTGTCAATTTGCGCAATCACTTTTCGACCGAGAGGTTCATTAATAATACCGAAGACCTCTACCACACCTACTTTGTCGCCAAAGCCGCCAAATTCGAGACCGTCATCCTGCGAAGCCAGTCCGATAAACATCAGACCGAACATACCGATAGCAATGACGAAGAACATTATGATGATGACGGCTATTACAACATCTCTTTTCTTGGCCATAAGTCGCTTCCACCTACTTTGCGTAAATTTTCAGAACATCTCCCACTTGAAGCATATCGGGATCATCCAAATCATTCGTTGACAGAATTCTCGAGATCGAAGTACGGTACCGGTTCGCAATGCGCGAAAGCGATTCCCCCCTCCTGACCTTATGCATTACGTAGTCACGTGAACCAGCAATTTTCAGCACTTGCCCCGGGTAGATACGACTGGATCGTCCGAGGCCGTTCAATCGACGAAGCTTACTGGTAGTGGTACCATACTTGCGGGCGATATCCCAGAGTGTGTCGCCACTGCGAACTTTGTAGTCATCCGTTTTTCCCGAAGACGACGAAACGATAGTGGTTCTCTTGGAGGAGCTTTTCGATTTGTTCTTACCGGAACTGGCATACAAACCGGGGCCCGAACTGCTCTTGCTGGCCAGATACTTGGCCGATGACGGAATCTTGAGCTTCTGCCCGACATAAATTCGAGAGCCTCTGCCGATGTAGTTCAGCCGCCTCAGGCCATCAATCGTCGTACCAAAAGCGCGAGCGATGTCCCACAACGTATCTCCGGGTCGGACTTTGTAAACCGACTTGCTGGCAGAGTACTGGCGGTTTTTCTTGCTGGACGATTTAGTGGCGCGATCCAGCGGAACAGGTACAATGAGCTCCTTGCCGGCGTAGATGGTTGATCGACGACGCAGGCTGTTAGCTTCGAGAATAGCATACTGTGAGACGCCATAGCGCGAGGCTATAGTACTGACCGTCTCCCCTGTGCGAATTTTGTGTCGCACCCACGAAGTCTCTTTCGGCGACGGGAGGTCGGCATAGACTTGCTGGAATTTGGCCACCTTCCCAACAGGAACCTTAAGGGAATACTTTTTCATGTTGGGTGGCGTGTACTTGCGAAGTAATTCCGGGTTGAGTTCTTTCAGTTCCTTAGTGGAACAGCCAATCGCCTTGGCCACAACCGAGAGCTCCAGACAACGATCAATCTCGACCTCATCCCAGACGATTTCCGGCTCAAACTCGGTCACATTGAACCCGTACTTCTGCTGATTCTTGGCGATAACAGCAGAAGCCATGATGAGGGGAACGTAATCCATCGTCTGTCGCTTAAGCCGCATTTTCCAGAAATCAATTGTTTTCTGTTTCTTGATCGTGCGTTTGACTCGGTTAGGCCCGCCATTGTAGGCCGCCATTGCCAGTTCCCAGTTCCCGAAATCCTTGTACAAGTCTTTCAGAAAACGAGCGGCAGCGTGGGTGGATTTTACCGGGTCTTTCCTCTCATCAATCCACCAGTTTCGGTGAAGACCATACATGCGACCGGTTGATGAAATAAACTGCCAGAGCCCCATCGCCCGCGCCCATGAATAAGCGCCCGGATTGAAACCCGACTCCACAAGCGAAAGGTAGATCAGGTCGTGAGGCAACCCATATTCCGTCAATACCTCCTTGAACAAACGCTCATATCTTTTGGAACGCTGGAGATACCGGGTGAAACTCTCCTTGGCAACGGTCTGGAAATAGATGATTGAGCTTTTCACGCGCTCATTGATCACCACCGGCAGATCATAGGTGATCGGTGATCTTTCCTGCTTGTAGACAAGAAGGGAGTCTCGACCCAGTTTCTCTTCCAGTTCACCGAATCTCTCAATGAGCACAGACGGCCCGGTTTCACCCACCAGTTGTCCCAACGAACGAAGAGCTACCCGGTACTCGGCAACAACGTTGTCCAGGATAGCATTGTATT
>DAOWIM010000083.1 GCA_030640905.1 bacterium | reverse complement strand
GGTCGGGACGCGAGAACTTAACACCGGTAGCGAACGGCAACGCCCGTCCATGAGTGGTGTGCAATGAATTGAAGTCAAGATAGACCGGCAAACGGCTGCTACAGCCAATTCCCGAAACCAGCACAACCTCATCCTTACTCAGGCCAAGTTTGTCGATAGCTCGTATGAACGCACCCATCACAATGCCGATACCACAGCCGGGGCACCAGACATTGGGGAATTTCTTTTTGGGTCGGAGGTATTGATGGAAAACATCCGATTTCTGTTTCGGTTTTGTTGCGGTAGCCATCACAGCACCTCCTCGAGTTTCTCAAGCATCTGTCTAGGCGTTAGAATTTCGCTGTCATATCGCTGGAGTGTATGAATCTCTTTGTCGTCGGGAATCACTTTACGCACTTCCTCAACGATCTGCCCCATGTTGAGTTCACCAACGATTATCTTGCTGCAGTTTTCGCACAGCGCCTTAATCTCCTTTTCGGGGAATGGCCAGATCGTACATAGCTGAATACAGCCAACCTTGAAACCGGCCTGACGGGCAATCGAGGTCGCCTGAAGAGCCGTCCGGGAAACCGAACCATATGAGATGATAGCGATATCGGCATCATCCATATACTCAACCCGGAGCTTGGTGATCTCATCAACATAGTTGACTATCTTGTCACGAAGTTTGTTGAGTTTGATCGGGATTTCGTCGGCCCGGTTGGTCGGGAAGCCGTACTTATCATGAGTCAGTCCACTGACATTGTAGCGATAACCTTCTCCGTAAGCAGGCATCGGCGAAATCAAGTTGGGCGTCATCTCGAAAGCCTCAAACTCTTCTGGTGACGATGTCGGTCTGACGCGGTTGATTATTTCGTACTCGCCTTCCTCAGGAATTTTCACAACCGCCCGCGAATGCCCGATCACCTCGTCAAGCAGAACCGTCACCGGCGTCCGGAAACGTTCGGCTAAGTTAAAAGCACGAATCGTCTCGGTCAGGGTGTCTTCCACTGTCGAAGGCGCAACTGCAATTGCTGTATAATCGCCATGCGGACCCCAGCGGGCCTGCTGAGTGTCGGATTGGCTGACTTTGGTGGGTAGCCCTGTCGATGGTCCGCCGCGCTGGACATTAATCACCACTACCGGAGTCTCCGACATGTAGGCATAACCGATATTCTCGACCATGAGCGAATAGCCCGGTCCGGAAGTACCAGTCATAACTTTTGAACCGGCAATCGAGGCGCCAATAATGGCTGCGATCGAGCCGATCTCATCTTCCATCTGGATAAACTTGCCGCCTACTCGAGGAAGTTCACGAGATGAAATCTCGGCAATCTCAGTGGAAGGGGTGATAGGGTAACCTGCAAAAAACCGCATCCCGGCATACAGTGCACCATGGACACAGGAAGCGTTACCCTGAAGCAATCTCCTTGTTCCGTTACTCATTATGATTCACCCTTCCTCACTTGTAATTCGAGGTTATGGCCAGGTCGGGACAGTGTACCCAGCAAATTGTGCACTGGGTGCAATTCTCGGCGCGAGCCTGAATCGGTTTACCATCCCGATCCGGTTCAAACACCTGCTGGGGACAAAGGGCGATACAGATATTGCATGCCTTGCACCAGCTCATGTTGATATTCAAAGGGAGGGGACCCTTGGAATAGTCATACTTGCTCTGAGCTTTTGGCTTGGAGCCAGCTTTTTCCGGTTGTGCTGTTTCGCTCATGTCAGATCCTTAAGATTGAACACAAATACTTCCATCTCTGAATTGAATCAGTCTATTTCTTCTTCGTTGTCTTCTTAGTGGTTTTCCTGGCGGCTTTCTTCTTCGGTTTGGCCGCAACCTTCTTAGCAGCCGGTTTCTTAGCGACGCCTTTTGCCGCTTTCTTCGTCTTGAGCGCCTCCATCAGAAGCTCTGGTATTTCGGTCGGTGAACCGGCAACAGGAACTCCAGCCTTGTTGAGAGCGACAATTTTATCAGCGGCCGTACCGGAACCACCGGAGATAATCGCTCCGGCGTGACCCATCCGTTTGCCCGGGGGAGCCGTCTGTCCGGCGATAAAAGAGACTACCGGCTTGGTAACGTACTTCTTGATGAA
This sequence comes from bacterium, assembly GCA_030640905.1. GTDB lineage: Bacteria > Zixibacteria > MSB-5A5 > GN15 > FEB-12 > DAOUUR01. Next base: position 2,032 of record DAOWIM010000083.1, on the reverse strand, counting down.
CTTAGCGGCATCTTCTTCATCGCTGCCGCCAATCTCGCCAAGCATGACAATCGATTTGGTCGAACGGTCGGCCTGGAACGCTTCGAGACAGTCAATGAAATTGGTGCCAATGACCTGATCGCCGCCAATTCCAATACATGTTGTCTGCCCCATCCCGGCCAGAGTAAGCGCCCAGATAGCCTCATACGTCAGAGTACCGGAACGCGAGACAACACCCACGCTGCCTTTCTTGCAGATATTACCGGGCATGATGCCCATCTTGGCCTCGTCCACCGAGATCAGGCCGGGACAATTTGGACCAATCATCCGCGCCCCATGCGCCTTAACATACGGATAGACTTTCATCATATCGTTAGCCGGAACACCTTCGGTGATACAGACAATCATTTTGATACCGGCATCAACCGCCTCATAGACAGCATCAACCGCGAACGCCGGTGGAACATAAACAACTGTGGCGTTGGCTTTTGTTTCCTTAACAGCTTCAGCAACCGTATTGAAGACAGGAATCCCTGCAACTTTCGTTCCCCCTTTGCCGGGTGTAACCCCACCGACAACATTGGTTCCATAGTCCTTCATCTGCTCGGCGTGAAAGGACCCATCCCGCCCGGTTATGCCCTGAATCAGCGTCCTGGTTTTCTTGTTAATAAATATCGACATTTCTTTATCCTCTCAACACACCGTTACTCTCGTTCAACTCCGGCCAGTTCAATCGCCTTCTTGACAACTTCGTCAAGCGTTTCGCCTGCCGGCAGATTTACCGCCTTGAGGATTTTGGCCGCCTCTTTTTCGTTGGTACCCGTCAGGCGTACTACCACCGGAACCTCCGGCTTAAACTCCTTGAAAGCATCGACAATACCTCTGGCGACATCGTCACAACGGGTAATACCGCCGAAAATATTTATCAGAATTGCCTTCACATTGGGATCAGCCAGGATAATCTTGAAAGCCGACAAAACCTTCTGGGGGTTGGAGGACCCACCGATATCCAGGAAATTGGCCGGATCACCGCCATAACGCTTGACCAGATCCATCGTTGCCATTGCCAGCCCGGCGCCATTGACAATACAGCCAATACTGCCATCGAGCTTGACAAAAGAGAGGTCAGCTTCCCGTGCCTCGACTTCGGCAGGATTCTCGGAGTCAATGTCGCGCATCTTGGCAATGTCACCCTGACGGAAGAGACCGTTGTCATCGACATTCAATTTCGCGTCAAGAGCAACAACATTACCGCCGGGAGTAGTTACCAACGGGTTAATTTCGACCAGCGAAGAATCGACATCCCAGAAGACTTTGTACAGCTTCATGATTATATTGGCCGCCTGCCGTATCTGGCTCATGTCGCGATACAGTTTGCCGGCCAGGTCGCGTGCCTGATAGGCGCGGAGACCCTGCTGGGGATCAACCGCCAGTTTGAAAATCTTCTCGGGAGTATCCTTGGCCACCTGTTCGATATCAACGCCACCGGCGGGTGACACCATGATGACCGGCCGTTTGGTGGCGCGGTCGAGAATGATCCCGACATACGACTCTGAGATAATATCCTCAGCAGCCGTCACCAGTACCTTCTTGACGGTGAGACCTTTGATGTCCATTCCGAGAATTTTCTGAGCCAACACCTTGGCTGCTTCCGCACTCTCGGCATACTTGATACCGCCGGCCTTACCACGACCGCCAACATGAACCTGCGATTTCACCATAACCGGCTTATTCAATTCCTCGGCGATAGCGTACGCTTCGGGCGGGCTGGTGGCAACTTCTCCGGGCGGAACCGGAATGCCGGCCTCGGCAAAAATCTGCTTGGCCTGATACTCATGAATCTTCATTGCATGCTTCCCTTATCACTAACACTATTGATATTGTTGTCAAAGAAATATCGAGCAATCTCTTCCAGACGTTCCCGGGTGTTATCTTCCGGATCATCCAGCACCGCTTCCATCAGGTAGTCGAGCACCTTTCCCACATCCGGACCGGGTGCCAGATCGAACATTTTCATCACATCGGCGCCATCAATAGCCAGGTCTGATCGGCT
>DAOWIM010000278.1 GCA_030640905.1 bacterium | reverse complement strand
CTTCGAACGGCTCGATGTCGAGAGAGTAGTTCAGGTTGGAGATCAGGGACTTGTAGTCCGGCAGGGCAGCTTTGATGAGGTCACGGTCGTTGATGACTCCCACCAGTCGATGTGAGTGGTCAACCACCGCCAGCGCCGAGAGCCGGTTACGGAACATCTGGTTGGCAACCTCTTTGAGAGAATCCTCGGGAGTGACGGCGGCCACATCGTGACGCATCACATCCTTGACCATCAGTTCCTTGTCAACAGTGACGTTGGCCTCGGAAATCAGTTTGATCAGGTCGGTCTTGGTTTCGGTAGCCAGAACCCGCTCAAGGGTGCCTTCAACGCGACCGAAAGCTGCCAGCCCGGAGAGAGTCTGCAGATAGAGTTTGGCGATGGTAGAAGGCGTCAGCAGCAGACAGATAACACGCACGGGGATGCCATCGGGTGTCTTGTCTTTGAGCCCATTCCGGGAAACACCGACCAGAATGTACATCTCGTCAACGGCGTCGGTGCGGGCGTGGGGGAAAGCAAAACCGTGTCCATAGTTGGTGCTCTCGACCTCTTCGCGTTCCCGAATACTGGTCAGGACGGCATCGAAATCAACCACGATTCCTTCCTGTCGGATCATTTTCAGCAGTTCGGTAACGGCGCCCTCTTTGGTTTCGGATTGCAGGTCGATATTGATGCGACGATCCATCAGGAGATTAGCGAGTTTCATTGTTGACCTCATGGTTGGTGGTAGTAGCAGGTGAAGGTCGGTGCGCGATCAGTTCGGGCGACGCGACACCGCCGGAGACGAGAAATTTTATGCCTTCTTCAACTGTCATATCCAAAAGAATTACTTCCTCAACCGGTAACATAATGACCATTCCCGAAATAGGTGTCGGTGTGGACGGAACAAAAACGGTAGCAAGGTCTCTCATCTGGCCGTCAATCTCCATTCTAACGCGCTTGGACAAGAATGTCAACGCGTAAGTGCCTTTTCGTGGGTATTGAATCAGCACCACTTCCTTAAACGAAGAGACGTTTGGAGTGGTAATAGCTTCAAGGAGTTGCTTGGCCGCCGAGTAGATTGGACGGATGATCGGCAGTCGAGCCAGCACGCGATCACCGGTTCGGTATAGCCTGGCGCCGATGATATTGCGCGTGAAGAAACCGGCCAGGGTGATCAGGAGGATCGAGGTGATAATTCCAAGGCCGGGGATATGATACCCGACCAGACGGTAGAGGATCGGTTGCAGGATACCATCGATGGCCTCAAAGAGGAACTTGAGAACAAGATAAGTCAGGATTATTGGTACGACGACAAGGACACCGGAGATAAAGTGCCGTTTGATAATTGCGAGTATGCTACTTCCTGAAGACATAAATATTCCCAAGCACTAAAACTTCGGGCTGATTATACCCGAGGCCTGAAACCTTGTCAATTACAATAGTGGGTGGCGTCAGGGTGTCATGTAGCCAAACGGGAGGGCAATATACGAGGCCAGCTTGAGGATCGGCTCCGGCATCAGGCCAAAGACTACCACACCGGCCAGTCCGACCGCCAATACGATCGCTGCGGGCAGAGGGAGTTTGAGCCGGTAGGGGGAGGCATCAGGATAGAAGTACATTGTCTTGATGATATTGGCATAGTAGTACAGAGCGAACACGGTCGTCAGCAAGCCAACGCCGACCAGCCAATACATCCAGTTGTAAGCCGCATCGGTACCGGCGATCTTGATGGCAGCGGCAAAAACATAATACTTGGCCATAAATCCGGCAAGCGGTGGGATGCCCGCCAGCGATAGCAGGAAGATAGTCATGGATATGGCAACAAAAGGCGAACTCTTGGCCAAACCGCTGTAGCTGTCGATCTGGGACGATCCGGTATGGTCTTCAAAAATCGTGACAACCGCAAAGGCGCCCATATTGGCAAACATGTAGGCGAAGATATAGAAACCGACCGACGCCATGCCCAACTCGTTCATCGCGACCATACCGATCATAATAAACCCGGCCTGAGCGATAGCCGAATAACCCAGCATCCGTTTAATATTGGTCTGACGGATTGCTACGGTGTTACCGACAATCAGGGCCAGAACCGCCAGCAGGGCGACCAGCCGTCCCCAATCATTGGGCACCATCTCAGGTCCCCAGAAAGCGTATAGTCCGAGAATAAATACTTTTGCAAAGGCAATCAGCCCGGCGGCTTTGGAACCAACCGACAGGAATGCCGCCACCGGTGTCGGGGCGCCTTCGTAAACGTCCGGTACCCACTGATGGAACGGTGGCAGGCCGAGCTTGAAGCCCAATCCGGCCAGAAGCAGAACATTGGCCAGGACCAAAATGATGCCAATTTCTTTGAAGGTCAGATGCGCAATGGCGAGATTGATTTTCATCTGTGTCAAATCAGTGGTGCCGGCCAGACCGTAGAGGAACGAAAAGCCGTACAGCAACAGCGCCGATGAAAAAGCACCCATTACAAAGTACTTGATACCTGATTCTACCGACTGCCGGTCGTCTTTGTAGAACGCCGCCAGTACAAACAGCGGGATAGTCGTCAGTTCAAGACCGATATAAAGCGACAGCATCTCGTTAGAGGAGGACAGAAACATCATCCCGACCGTTGACCAGAGCATCAGGCCGAAGAACTCGCCACGGTGATTGGTTATTCTTTCTTTG
>DAOWIM010000042.1 GCA_030640905.1 bacterium | reverse complement strand
GGGTTTGGATTGGTCAGCTTGAGGCTCTCGGTATTTGATGGTGACCGTTGTCTGGAAAAACAGCCGGAAAATACGGCGATTGAAATTGATGTGCCCGAAGAGGGAAATGAGATGTTCTGGCCAACTTGATTTTGGAACATGAATGGCCACGGAGGACCTATGTCAGAATCGTTTTTCAAGAATGATCCCGATCAGAAACCTCAGGGAGAAGTGCCGGACCTTGAGGATACTGCTGGTGGAGAGGCGAGCGGCGGCAGCGCCGATAGCGAATTCAGCACCCAGGAAGATCGAATGGCTGCGATTATGGCCTATATTCCGATACTCTGTTTCGTCCCGCTTCTGAACATGAAAGAGAGCCGTACAGCTCGGTTTCATGCGCGTCAAGGTGTACTTCTGTTTCTTGTTGAGTTGATTGCAGTGATATTTCTTATCGACGGGATATCGAATTTCGTCTTTAAGGGGATTCTCCTGATCGCCATCGCTTTGTCGATTGCCGGCATCTATTTTTCGTTTCAGGGGAAAAGCTATAAGCTCCCGATAATCGGCGATCTTGCCGATAAGACCAAGCTCTGAGCGATACGCTGGGAGGAGCCCTTAGGGTCAGAGATCATCGCTGACCTCGCTCCTCGCCTGATTGGTCGGTGGTGCTGTCGCCTGATGGCGCTTTGAAAGTATGGGGTTAGTCCCATAGTCGGTCAAGACACTCTTCAATCTGCAGATAGTTTGACAGCCGTTTTACCATCCGGTCGATCAACTGATATCTAATAAGCAATAATGCAAATGGGGGCTTGCGGGCCGGTACCAAGCCGGTTGCGCCTGCCGTGTCATCTCCTCCCGTTGTGCCTCTCCCAATCTTTCGGAGGTGGTACGTTCGTTGCGTTTACTACTGGTGAACCTAACTGTACCGGAGTGAAACGATGAACCGACTTGTCTTAAAACACCAAATACGTTCCCTCTTGATGAGTGCTGTGCTCATCATTATGTCCGGACAGCCGGCTGTCTCGGCATCGGACGCAGGTCGTACCGCCTGCGATTTTTTGCGGATAGGAACAGGCGCGCGGGCTGCCGGGATGGGTGGCGCTTATACGGCTATCTCCAGTGGAGCCTCAGCGTCGTTCTGGAATCCTTCCGGACTGGCCGACATCGACGGGGGAGAGATCGCCCTGGGACACTTCGCGTGGTATCAGGATACACGACTGGAGCATGGCACTATCGCCTTTAGTCTTGGTCATCGGGCCGGGTTGGCAATTTCGGCAACGTATCTTGGCTACGGTAAAATTGCCGGCTACTCAAGTTCGGGACAGGCCACCGGCAATATCTCAGCTAATGACTACTCGGGAGCAATGTCATTGGGCTACTCAGTATCCGACTTTCTTTCCGTCGGCATAACCGGCAAGTTTATCGGGCAGCGCCTTGATGATGTCAGCGCAACGACATATGCTCTCGATCTTGGAATCCGCCTGATAAAAGACCGGTGGGCGGTAGGAATGGTGGTTGCCAATATTGGACCCGATATCGTCTTTGAGGTGGAAAAAGGGAACCTTCCCACAACCACTCGAATCGGACTCTCGGGATTTCCGGTAGATCAACTGTTGGTCTCTGTGGAGTTGGAGAGGGGACGTTTCGGCGAACTGGTATGGCACAACGGAATTGACTATTGTCTCTCGGAGCAATACCACCTTAGAATGGGACATCGCCACCGGCCATCGGAGCCAGATGATGACCTGGCCTCAGGTCTCACTTTTGGAGTTGGTGTCGAATTGCGGGGCTACAGTTTCGATTACGCTTTCACGCGTGAAGCATCAGCCTCAAACGAAAATCTGCATCGTTTTTCATTGACAATCCGGTTCGGCCAATAGCACGCCCCGGAGCGCATCTGATCCACAGGGTATGTTGAAAAAGACCCAGTAATATGTTGCGGTGGGTCTAAGACCCGACACAACGGTACAGCGGTTTTTCAACAATCCCCACAGGATGGGGCCGTAGTGTGATTGGCGGTGTGCACGACAATGCACCAGACACTTTGATTGTAGGTAACTGTTTGCACACAAACTGCGATTCTGGTTCTAAACCCAAAACAACCCACATTCCGATTTTGATCCAACCCACCCTAACAATGTGTCTGACAACGCATTACGCCCTGCTCGTTTATTGAACAGCATTATTGGCTGGAAGCCGGGTTTGGCAGTTCTTTTGCTCTGAACAAGTTAACCAAATGATTCTAATAAAATGGCCTTGTGGAGAATATGAGAAACCGATACGATAATAACCTGACGATGCGAGCGGATGCTGCTGTAGTGGCCAATCCATCTTCTGGTTATGGTGCCATTACAGAAATCGAGTTGGACCGGCCGCAAGCAGGCGGGGCCGCGGTTTCTATGTCGGTTGGTAGCCAATTCAGCTTCCTGTTTTCTGAATATTTCAAGGGAATCCTGTTTGTGGCGTTGTGTGCATTCTTTATATTTGTTGTGCCAACTTTTGTAGCTAAACCTGCTGTGTTGAGACAGATGATTTCCAGAGGCTTAAAGCGAACGTTCGATATTATTGGCTCGATTGTCGGGTTGATCCTGACTCTTCCATTATGGATTGTTCTTCCTGTTCTGATCAAGCTTGACTCTCCAGGGCCGGTCTTCTATTCCCAAGTCCGAGTTGGAGTTGATCGCAGAAAACGGGATCGTCGTTACCATCAGAAGACTGATGCCGGGGAGAAGCGCAATCGAGACAGAAGGCGGGAGAATAACTTCGGGAAGCTCTTCAGGGTAATCAAGTTTCGGACGATGGTTGCCAATGCCGAAACGGGAACCGGGCCGGTCTGGGCCACCCGTGGAGACGCCAGAATCACTCGTCTGGGTGCTATCCTGCGTAAGACGCGGATAGATGAGATTCCGCAATTTGTCAATATCCTTATCGGCGATATGTCGTTGGTGGGACCGCGACCGGAGCGCCCTACTTTTGTTAAGGATCTCTCCGAAAAAGTTGACCAATACTCGCGTCGCCTTGAAGTTAAACCCGGCCTGACGGGACTGGCGCAGGTCGAAGGCGGGTACGATTCTTCGGTTGTTACAGTTGCCGAGAAGGTCAAATATGATCTGGAGTATATCGACAATTGGACGATTTGGAACGACATTCGGATTATACTCAAGACGGTCATAGTCGTTTTTACCGGTAAGGGAGCCTGCTAAAGGATTGGCGACTCTGTGAAAATTGAGAAAGATTATGTGGCCGATTTAGATCGGCCTTTTTTATTGTAGGCCTTGTTTTAAATCAACTAATCGCTTATTATTCCGATAATTACGAACGGACTTAACTCGTTGATAATCGAGGTAGATGGCGTTGAAAAGGATTTTGGCCACCACCCTTATTCTAATTTGTTTTCTGATTACCCTGTCGGTTGAGAATATTCTGGCGGGTTCTCTGGTCGTACGATCAGTGCCGGCTGGAGCGCAGGTGGTCTTGACCGGTGAAGTTGTGCTCTCGGGAGTAACCCCGGTTGCTTTTGACCAGACTCTAATTGGTGATTACAAACTCGAGATCAAAAAATACGGATATGAGACCTACGATACGCGGATAGTCCTGGACCCTTCAAAGATCACCGAGGTTGATGCCACACTATCGAAAAAAACGCGATTCAAGGCTGGCGCCCGTTCTTTCCTTGTTCCGGGTTGGGGGCAGCAGTACGTATCGAAAAAGGGCAAGGGGCTGGTGTTTACCTCTTTGACCATTGGTGCGGTCGTAGCCTATTTAATCGCCGATGCTGATTTTGACGACAAGCGAGAATCATACTTAACAAAACGAGATGAGTACGATGAAACCAGCCAGTCCGGTACCTATGAAGAACTGGTCAAACTTCACGCTGAGCTTACTGATCGACGGGCCAAGGCGTACGATGCCGAGAGTTGGCGTCGGGTTTCGATTGGTGCGGTGATTGCCGTATGGGGTATCAACATGCTTGATATTGTGATGTTCTTCCCTGAGGAGAGGGGTGTCTTCTCCGTGAAAGGGATTGCGGTAGCACCCACCGCAAGTCCCGAGATGACAGGTTTGAAGCTGTCAATGGAGTTTTAGAGAGAAACGGCTATGACTAAGAACTTATTTGTAATTTTTGCGGTTGTTCTGCTGCTGGCAGTTGGTTGCAGCAGATACATCGAATCACGCGATCCGGTTCGTTCGCTTCCCGATGCCGTCGGTACTCCCTACAATCTGGCGGCGCGTCTGAACGATCAATCGGTTACTTTGTCCTGGGACATAGCCGATCCATCCACTATCGCCAGGTATCGTGTCTATCTCTCCGATTCGACTGCCGGCAACTATATAGTGCGGGATTCCACGACCGAGCGCCAGATCACTATTGGTGGACTCTCGGTGAATACTCGCTATCTGTTCCGGGTTGCTTCGGTATTGAACACAGGCCTGGAGGGGTTGCCTTCCGAGGCGGTCTCGGTGCGCATTGCTACCCTGTCATTGGTGATAGCGGGTGGCGACGACTTTGTCAAGTCGCGGGATGTTCAGATCGAACTGAACGCTCCATCGGGTACGACCCACTACATTCTCTCGGAAGATAGCCTGTTTGGCGATGCGGTTTGGAAGGATTATCGCTCGTATGTATCGTTCAAGCTTTCTGAGGATGATGGTCTCAAGAAAGTTTTTGGCCAGTTGCAGTTTGCCGATGGCTCACAAACAGGAGACCTGCTTAGTGACGAAGTGACTCTGGATACGCGAGCAACAATTGAGGAAGTTAATTTTACGCCGACGGGAGTGACTCTTGATGTCGGCGATACGGTGTATTTTGAATTGGTGGCGGGGGAGGCTGATGGTGAGGCTTTTGTCTATTTTACAGGGGATACGGTAGAGTTATATGATGACGCTACTCATACTGATCTGGTAAAGGATGACAGTACTTACAGCGGTTTCTTTGTTGTGCCTTCATCTTTCAATCTCACCAATGGACTGGTTACCGGATCGTTCACTGATGCTGCCGACAATACAGCCGATGCCGTGTCGGCCACGGAGTTTCTTACGATTTTCACGCCGCCTCAGGCGGTCAAGCTTACTGCCGTAGCCTATTCAACCTATCAGATTGATCTGTCATGGCCAAGTTCCGCCAGCGGCTATTTCTCGGCTTACAGGATTTATCGGGACAACTCCTCCTCGGTCAATGATGCCAGTTCGGAACTGGTGGCTACAATTACTAACCGATCCACTGCATCGTACAGGGACACAACCTTATCTGACGCCACCGAATATTTCTATAAATTATATGTTTTTGACAATACCGGATTGAAAGCTGGCTCCAATGTCGATAGCGCCACGACCCGTGTCAATACGGCTCCCGATCCAGTGGAGTTCTACAAAACCGAGCAGTCGGATTCAACGGCTACTTTCCAGTGGAGTATCAGTGGCGAAGATGATTTTGAATCTTATCGGATTTTCCGCGGGGCTAACGTCGATGTCACTATTACCGACCAGATCGTTGGTCTGATTACCAACAACGCTACTGATGAATACACCTATAGTCATCAGGGCACCGGAACCTATTTCTTCAGGGTGTTTGTGTTTGATCGCCACGGAGTGTCAACCGGTTCTGTTAACAGCGTTTTGGTGTCCTTTACGGAGTAAGATGTGCCTATCATAGCCGATGTAAACAGACTTATCGCACTTATCGTTGACACCTTCAAACAGATGGGGCGGGGGACAATCTGGCTGATACTGCTGGCATATTTCCTCCTCCAATGGTTGGTTCTCTATGCCCACTATGATTTTTCTTCACCGCTCTTTGCCGGGATGATGAACGGGTGGGTAACGCTGGTCAATAATGACAGAGCAGTCCCGTTTACTCATTATCCATCCCATGTACTTCTGCTGCCCTATTACTTCGGTTGGGCCAGATTCTTTGTTGGGATGATTGTTGAGGGGACGGTTCTCGGGCTGGTGGCGGTTCTTTTTGCGAATTCGTATCGACGCCCGGCTACAACCGACCGGTTGCTGCTGTCGGTTACTCTGAGGCGGTGGCTGCAATTTGTCTTTGGGTGGCTGTTGCTCAATGGAGTTCTTCTACTGGTTAATGCAGTGCTCCCTGATTTGTTTGCGCCACTGATTGCCGGGTCTCCTCGCCGGGAACTGGCTTTTGAACTTGGTTTGTTGCCACTGATATACTGTGTAGTTCTCAGCTTCTGCTTCCTGGTCGTGCCTTCGATTGCCGTTTTTGGTGATAACATATTGCAGGCTATCGGTCGATCAGTGAGAGTCTGGCGAAGGCGTCCGGTGGCGATCTTCGTTCTATCAGCGATAATCCTGGTGGTGCCGGTGCTGATCTCTGCTGCTGTTGGGCGGGCTGACGTATTGGTGGATAAGTTTAAGCCGGACCTGGTTTACTGGTTGCTTGTGATTGGTATCGGGGCAGACTTCTTTATCAATTTCTTCTGGATGGGTTCAGCGGTCGGACTCCTAATCGACGAAGAAATGTAACTTCTTACATATCAAGAGTATCTTTCCCCGAAGGCCTCCGAGGGTCTGTTTTGTTGTTTCATTCATGTTTCGATCTGAACCATGACTCATCCATTTGTGTCATTGAATGATCATTTCTATGCAGAAGATTTATAGTTAGGGGGATACTACGATCTTATTGGGTAACCAATGACGTTTTCCTCTATAGAGGATTCGTTCCGAATGAATCAGGTATACAATGTACTCGACAGTTTCTCAAGATATGAATTGTCGATTCCCCCTATGAAAATATCAAGAAATCTCTCTTAAATTTGTTCAAGGATACAGATTCCTCTTCACATATTTTCTTTTTAGCCGATAACTCAATCATACCGCCGAGGACGTATTAGGGTATGAAAAACATATTATTGGTTGACGATGATACAGACCTGTCCAGATCGCTGGCAGATTTGTTTGATTCAGAAAAATTTAAATTCGACTTTCTTGAAGATGGCACCGAGGTCTCCAATTACGTCACCGACCGTGACGATCTTGACTTGGTGATGCTCGATGTCAATCTTCCGACTCTCTCTGGTCTGGACGTTCTCAAGCAGATCAAAGAACTTAAGAGCAGCCTTCCCGTTATTGTAATTTCCGGATTCGTGTCTACCGAAAACGCCATTGAGGCTATGCGCGAAGGTGCCTTTGAATACCTTACCAAACCTTTTGAAATAGATAAGCTGATTGACTCGGTTAACAAGGCCTGTGGTTTCTCGCGTCATGCCGTGGTACCCGCGGCTCCGGTGACTGATGCTACCGAACACCACGGTATTGACGAGATCATCGGCAAGTCGCCGGAGATCGTCGAGATTGCCAAGTTGATTGGCCAAGTAGCCAAGACCGACGCTACCGTCTTGATCTTTGGTGAATCGGGTACCGGCAAGGAGTTGGTAGCCAGAGCCATCCATCGCAATTCCAAACGTCGCAACGGTAAGTTCCTCTCCGCAAATTGTGCAGCTCTTCATGAGACGCTGCTGGAATCGGAGATGTTTGGCCACGAAAAGGGCGCCTTCACCGGAGCGTACTTCAAGCGGATCGGCAAATTTGAGCAGGCTGACAATGGAACTCTGTTCCTTGACGAGATTGCGGACATGTCGATGCTCACCCAGTCGAAACTGCTGCGAGTTTTGCAGGAGAAATGTTTTGAACGGGTCGGCGGTAATGATTCAATCGATGTCGATGTGAGGATGATCGCTGCGACCAACAAGTCGCTGGTGCAATCAATGAAAGAGGGAGCCTTCCGGGTAGACCTGTTCTATCGTCTGAAAGTCTTTTCGATTTTCATCCCGCCATTGAGAGAACGCCGCAGCGATATTCCATTGCTCGTGGAATATTTCGTCAAGAAGATCTCCGGTCAGTTGGGACAGCCGCCGAAGGACCTTTCCAAGAAAGCAATGGCTCAGTTGATGAAGTATCACTGGCCGGGCAATGTCCGAGAGCTGGAAAACAATATCCACACCGGTTTGGTCATGTCGAAAGGTGATTCGATTCTCCCTGAGGACCTCCCGATTTTCGCCGAAGGCGGCGAAAATGTTGAACTCGATCTGGATACGCTCAAGGATGACTATACCGAAACTTTCGGTAAGATAGTCGAGCCGGTCATGCCCAAACTGATAGCCAATTCGCCCGGACAGATTTACCACTTCCTGGAATCTGCTTTTGAAAGGGCCGTGATATCCTCCTGCCTGAAGCACTTCGATGGCAACCAGGTCAAAACCTCCGAGACTCTCGGAATTTCCCGCAATACTCTACGCGACCGAATCTCCCGCTACGGTCTCTACTAAATCAGGGGCTTGCCCCCTTATATCCCAATTTGTTATTCTCATCCACTGTTGTGTTAGGTCTTGATTCCGTGTAAGCGGAATTGCGACCTGACACCTAAATACATGTTAGACAAGGGCGGCAGGTCACACGAATCCATAGACATGGCTTCGCAAGACCAGCCGCAACTGAGAGTATCTCAGTCATTGCTGTGACGATTGTGCCGTTGTTCAACAGCCTCCTAAATCAGAAACCCGTCACCTCCATACCCAATTTGTTATTTAGGGGATTGATTCGGTGTGGCTCAGTTCGATTGATTCGCAGCGGATGTCTCGTTATATTCGGGCATGAGAATATGCCATCTTGCAGATAGTCACCTCGGGGCCGGGTCTGGTCGATATGAAATGGGCAAGCGCGGACTGAACTGTCGGCAGGAGGATTTTGTTGATGGCTTCACGCAGGCGGTTGACCGGATTATTGAGATCAAACCGGATATCTGTATCCACGCTGGGGATCTTTTCCACGACGTGCGCCCCAGCAACCGAATCATGGCTCTCGCTGCCGAGCAGCTCTACCGATTGGCTCGGGAAGCTGGAATCCCGATGGTGATAATAGCCGGCAACCATGATGCCCCCAAGCAGCCGCATTTTGGAGCCGCCCTTGAGGTCTTTGCGGGGATCGAGAACCTGTATCCGGTTTGTGCCGGAAAACTCGAACTGATCAGGATTGGGGAGATGGCGATCCATGCCCTGCCGCACTGTTTGACCGTTCCGATTCTCAAAGAGGAACTGGCCCGATGTCGGCCCGACCAATCAGCCCGGTTCAATATTCTGGTGGCTCACGGAGTTGCCGCTGGGATGCCGGAGTTCTCTATGGCCGATCTGGGGGAGCAGGAAATTCCGCTTGAGGATATGGCTCGATTTGATTACACCGCTCTCGGTCATTTTCACAATTATACGAAAGTTGGCCCAAGGGCCTTGTATTCCGGTTCGACCGAACGCCTCTCACAGACCGAGCGAGACGCTCCCAAGGGGTTTGTGGAGGTCAATCTCGACCCGTTCGATATCAGGTTCCACGAGGTCCGGACACGTCGGATGGTCGATATCCCTGTTATCAATGCTGCCGGAAAAAGAGGCGATCAACTGGCGGCCATTATCAAAGATAAGATCGATAGTCTGGATAGTTCCGACAAGATTGTCAGGATCAAGGTCGAGGGAGTCTCTGAAGAAACCCTCAAGACTATCCCGTCTGATGTTATCCGTGAACTGAAGCAGAAGTCATTTGCGCTCAATCTGTCTTTTGAGAAAGAGAAATCAGATTCAACCGACCCGGCTTTCGGGCGAACCGGTATTGGGCGTCTTGATCTTGGTTTTATTGAGTTTCTCGAGACAACTGACCTGAAAGGGTTCGACCGAGAGCGGCTCAAGCAGGAAGCGATGAAGTACCTGGCTAACGAGTAGGCGACTAAGGCCTGTTTTGTCGATTTGCAATCGGTTAATAATGATACTCACAGCACCGATATAGTAAAGATGGGTGGTAAGATGCCAATACTAGAATCGTTTTCGATTGACCATACGAAAATGGAGGCTCCTCAGGTTAGAAAAGCCGGGGTTCTGACAGGTCCCAAAGGCGATCAGATCAGTAAGTTTGATCTTCGATTTCTGCGGCCTAACAGTGACACGATGCCGACCGGAGCGATCCACACGCTTGAACACCTGTTGGCTACATATATGAGGCAGCACATGGACGATATTATCGATATATCGCCGATGGGTTGCCGGACCGGGTTTTACATGACAGTATGGGGGGATATCGACGCCAGTGTTGTCAAGGCCGCTCTGGTGAAATCGCTTGGGCAGGTAGTGACGACCAAACTCTCCGAGGTACCCGGTATGACAGAGAAAGAGTGCGGCAATTACAGAGACCATTCACTTTTTGCGGCGCGAGAATACGCCCGGTTGGTGTTGGTCGGATTGGAACAGGTATGATCGGATTGATTGGCGCTATGGCCGAAGAGATCACGCTTTTTCGTGAAAATCTCGACGAGATCGAAATGAAAACAATCGCCCGCATGACCTACCGACGGGGGATGCTAAAGGGGCAGGAAGTTGTCTTGTTGCAATCGGGAATCGGCAAGGTCAACGCTACTATCGGAACGCAGGTTATGATCGACCATTTTGATATCGACCAGATCATTTTCACAGGTCTGGCCGGAGGGCTGGTACCCAACCTTTCACAGGGTGACATGGTCGTAGCCAACACGGTGACGCAGTACGATTTTGACCTGACTGCTTTTGGCCGCCGGCACGGGGAGCTTCCCGATATCGGCCGGACCCTTGAGGCTGATCCGCGGCTGGTCAAGCTGGCTTGTTTTGCCTATGACGATAGCTACAAGTCGGTACCGAATGCACCAAAGCTGCTGGTCGGATCGATTGTCTCCGGCGATCGGTTTGTTTCCGATCCACGCAAGATAGAATGGCTCCAGCGTGAGTTCGGGGCGGTGGCTACCGAGATGGAAGGGGCTGCGGTCGGTTATACCTGTTTTGTTAACGATGTTCCGTTTGTGATTATCCGGTCGATATCGGACTCAGCTGATTCCGGCGCCGCCGACGAGTTCGACAGTTTCCTTGTGCGGGCATCGGAGAATTCGTTTAAGATGGTCAGCAGTATCCTTGAGGTGATGACCTATCGCCAGGAAGCAGGGGAGATGGCCTAAGCTTCCGATGATGTTCATGCTTCGACCCTTCGTCTTCGCTCAGGACAGGCTCCTTCGTCTTTGCTCAGGACAGGCTCCGCGTCGAAACCACGCCCCGGTCGAAGATGCGCCGAGGCGTGCAAGCCGATAGCTCAGGCAATCACAGGTTGGTTGGTTTCGACGGCTATGACGGCGGACACACTTAAAACCCGCCGCGGCGGGCCCGCCGCCGCTACGCGATGAGGGGCGGTCGTCCCGCGTAGAGGGCGGCTTTACGTCGCCCGTCCTCAACTCAACTCACTTAATTGCGGTTCAGGTAACTAATGCACGTTAGCGTGTCAGTCTTCGAATTTTGCGACGTGCTTCTTGGGGTCCTTATGGAGAGCATTCCAATCATCAGCGTGCAGCTCAAAGACATGAACATCATGATACCGGTCATTTTTGTAAATGTGGTTCTTGTATGTCCCAACCGTGCGATAACCATGTAGCCGATGTATCTTCATGATATTGTCATTACCATCCATGACCTCCGCGACGAGCTTTTTGAGTCTTAGTTGCGTGAAGCAGTAAGTGTAGAAATACGGAAGTATGAGACCACCAAGATGCCGGGAGTCCTCTTCGCCGATATAGTACCCCCAGGAACTTCGGTGGCATTTCATGTCAATATTGTCAAGGTAAATTAACCCGATCGGTTGGCCATCCACATAGATTACCCAGTGTCGGCAGGAATCATCCGATGAAATCGTCTTGAACCACTGTTTCTGGTTCTCGATATCAAATTCAATATCGTTGAACATGAATCTGGTGATCTCCGGCATGACTCGCCAGGCGAGAACCATCTCGAGATGATCCTTTCTTAGTCGGACAA
The DNA here is from genome assembly GCA_030640905.1 of bacterium. Lineage (GTDB taxonomy): Bacteria > Zixibacteria > MSB-5A5 > GN15 > FEB-12 > DAOUUR01. Next base: position 8,367 of record DAOWIM010000042.1, on the reverse strand, counting down.
ATTCCAGCACTAAACGAACATTCCTTCACAGCAAGGGAGTCTGTGTGGTATCGTGTTGCTCAAGTAAGGGGCGTGCTTTCGTCGGGGTCGGCATCGTCGGAACTGAGAGTTCGAACGTAGCAGATTACCAACACACTAATGATCACCGCCCAGGCCGTCAGCATAAATATCCATCCAGCAGTAGTCATACTATCAGCTCCTTGCTTCGTTAGTGTTGTTTCGTTTGCGGTTAAACGCAATTCCAATCAAGATCAACAGAACGACCAGAATACCGAGTAGTACGAGTCTCATGCCGAGCACGTACGGCATGTTGTCATCGGCGATCCCCCGCATCGTAATAACATCCCACCACTGGTCATAGAACCACCAGCCGAGCATGGCGAGCAATAAGGTCGAGGAAATGTACTTGATGACAAACTTGAAGATGCGCGGTACCCGCATGTGGGCGCCCTGGTGCAATTCTTTCCAGGTCTTGTCGATTCCAAAAACCCATCCTAACAGGATAATCTCAAAGGTGGCGCCAATTACGATAAAGAATGTCCCGCCCCAGAAATCGAGATCGTCCAGCACGCCCTTGCTGAGAAACCAGATAGCGGGTTGGCAGAGGATAAATGACACGATTGCGAATATCGGCACGGCTTTCTGACGCGTCATTTTGAACTCATCTTCCATGAAGGCCACCATCGGTTGGGCCAGCGAAATAGATGATGTAATCCCGGCCAGGAAGAGCATGAAGAACCACATAAAGCCGTAGATAAATCCGCCCGGGACACCGGCGAAAATCTGAGGCATGGTGACAAATCCGAGGTTGAAGGTTCCGGAGGCCGCTACCGACGGCAGGTTCACGGCGCCGAAAAAGACAAAGGCGGCCGGAATAACAATCGACCCGCCCAGGACAATTTCAGCAAATTCATTGGTCGAGGCGGCGGTCAAGCCGGAAAGGGCGACATCATCTTTCTGTCTCAGGTAACTGGCGTAGGTCAGAATGACGCCCATCCCCACCGATAGGGTAAAGAATATCTGCCCGGCTGCCGCCAGCCAGACTTTGGGCGATTTGAGGGCGGTCAGATCGGGGTTCCACAGGAAGCCCAGCCCTCCAATCGCGTTCTGATCAGCAGGTGCACCGGGGGGAGCATCGAGAGTCAGCACTCTGATGGCGATCACAACCGCAAAGAAGAAAAGAGTTGGCAGGGCGATATTGCACATCTTTTCTATGCCTCCCCTGATGCCAAAGTAGGCGACCGATATGTTGATGGCGAATGTTATCAGGAAGAAAATAAAACCGGGAGCCGAACCGGCCAGTCCTTCACCACCGACACCCTGGTACCATTGGAGGAAACCGACGTACGCCTCGGCCGATGAGAAATCGAGTTTGCCAACCAATGAGTAATAGGCATAGGCCAGGCACCATGATTCAATATAGACATAGTATATGTAGATAAGAAACGGTCCCATGATTCCAGCGACGCCGATATACTTGATGGCTCCGTTTTTCGGCCAGAGTGACTGGAATATTCCCGGTGCCGAGGAGTGACCCCTGACTCCACCGAACCGTCCGGCGGTCCATTCGGCCCACATCAGAGGGATGCCTATCAGTATAAGTGCTATCAGATATGGAATCATGAATGCACCGCCACCGTTCTGAGCAGCCTGCGAAGGGAACCTCAGGAAATTACCCAGACCGACCGCCGAGCCGGCCACGGCCAGGATGATCCCCAGCTTGGAACCCCAGCGTTCTCTTATCCGCGCCATAAGTTGTCTCCTACCAGAAATGACTATGATGTCCCGACGATCTCTTCTTGATACGCGGGCACAAAACTACACACCTGACAATTCTATTAAGATGGCCAAAAATTACGCCGGAGTCGTTTTGGTGTCAACAAGTTTTGGCGCTGAGGCGATATCGCGCGACGGGTGGCACTGTTTCAATACAACCTTTTTGTTGACCGGGCGTAGAAGGAGAAATAGGTTCGCAGAGGATAATGGAGAAATCTTGAAAGGGAATGACAATATGAGAAAAGTTATGATTCTTGCTGCGCTGGCAACATTGGTTGTGGCCGGGAGCGTTGCTGCCGATGGCGCAGGTTCGGCCTTTGGTTGCCTGACCACCGCCCGAAGTCAAGGTATGGGGAAAGGGAGTTTTACCGGTGGTGTCGGCATCGCTAACGCTACTTCAGTGGCCGGGATGTTTAACTACGGACTCTCAGAATCCACCGATGGGCGCGTCAAGCTGGGATTTATCGACGGCAAAGGCAACGAGGATATCGAGTGGACATTTGGCCTCGACTTCAACGTACAGGTCTGGGATGTCAAATCGACTGCGGCCAACTCAATTGATCTGGCGATTGGCGGCTTGTTTGAATATATCGGAGTTGGTGACGGCTCTATCCTTCAGCTCGGGGGGCAGGTTCTTGGGTCGTATCCGTTTGTGATGACCAATGGCACTACGTTGAGTCCATACGGACGGATCAACCTACGCATGGAGAGGATGTCCTATACCTTTAAGGACTCGGATTCGGACCTTCGGTTCGGTCTGAACGCCGGGGTAGGCTGGGCGATTTCCCCGACTATTAATTTGTATGCTGAGTTGCAGATAGATGGCAACGATGGTCTTTTCCTCGGCGCTGATTTCAACATCATGTAGGCGCGGTTGAATGCGATGAAAATCCGGCCCCTCGTTTTAACATGAGGGGTCTTGCCTTATGTCTTATATCGATGCTGCCATACTGGGGATACTTCAGGGACTAACCGAGTTTTTCCCCATATCCTCATCCGGTCACCTGGTGTTAGTGCAGAGTCTGCTTGGTGTCAAGGTCGCCGGCGTTTCATTTGAACTGCTGGTTCATCTTGGTTCACTTGCGGCGGTACTGATCTATTTTCGGGTGCGAATCGTTGAGCTGGTCCGCGCCGTCTTTGACCGGACGATGGTTCCCCAGCGGAAGGTGATCGCATTCCTGGTTATTGGTACGATTCCCGCCGGTGTGGTTGGCGTGCTGCTGGATGATTTCTTTGAACGAGCTTTTTCCAATCCGACCATGACTTCATATATGCTGCTGGTGACCGGTTTGATATTGCTGTCGACTCGTTTTGTACGTTCGAGGGAGGGGGAAGTAACACTGACCGGATCAATCGTGATGGGGCTGGGGCAGGCGTTGGCGATCTTTCCCGGCATCTCAAGGTCAGGCTCGACTATTGCCGCCGGGATGCTCTGTGGCATCAAACCAACCGAGGCCGCAGAGTTTTCGTTCCTGCTGGCTGTTCCGGCGATTGGCGGAGCGGTTGTTCTAAAGGCGGGAGACTTGGCCGAGATTGGGTCCGAGTTGATGGGGCCGTATTTGGCCGGGGTGTTGTTGTCGTTTATCTTCTCGCTGGCTGCCGTGCACCTGCTGCTTAAGATAGTTCGCCGCGGGAGATTTCAGTATTTTGCCTATTATTGCTTTGCTGCCGGATTGGTTGGTCTGTATCTTTTCTCCTGAATGAAGAAGATACTTGTAATCAGATTCAGCTCACTCGGGGACGTGATCCTGACATCGCCCACCGTTCTCAATCTCAAGATTGCATTTCCCGATAGCAACATCACGTTTCTCACAAAGGAACGATTCTCTGAAGTTGTACAAAGATTTCCAGGAGTTGATCGGGTTGTTACGATTGCCAACAATGCTACCGGGCGGCAATTGCTACGTGTGTTGTTTGAACTGGAGAACAGTCGTTTCGACACCATAGTCGATCTTCACGGCAGTCTGCGGTCATGGTTTGCTCGCAAGACAATTTCTGCGACCCACCGGGTGGTGTACGAAAAGAGAAGATTGGAGCGGTTTCTTTCGATAGGACGCAAAAGACTGGCATCCGAATCTCCCCACACCATTGATCTCTATAACGGTTGCGTGACGCAGCTTGGAGCACGCGCAGTGGCGAATCGTCCGGTGATGATGCTTACAGGCGAAGACCATCGTGTCCCGAAACAATTTGATCCCGGCGAGGAGCCGTATATTGTTATTGCACCGGGAGCGGCACATCCGGTCAAGCAGTGGCCGTTGGAACGTTTTGTCGAAACGGCTCAGACACTCAGTGCGGACTCCAATCGCAAAATCGTCTGGGCTCTGACTGAAGCCGATGCAGCGGTTATTGGTGGCGAGTCTGCTGTTGCCGATCAGGTCAAGTTAATCAATTGTCCGATTCCATATCTTGGGGCGATCATCGAGAGAGCCGATGTTCTTGTGGCTAATGATTCTGGTATTGCCCATCTCGGGTCTGCGGTTGGTACGCCGGTTGTGGCGTTGTTTGGCCCGACCCACCCGACGCTTGGATTTTCTCCGCGTGGAATGAATGATCGGATTGTTCAGGTGGATGAACGGTGTCGCCCGTGCTCGCGACACGGGAAGAGGAGTTGCCATCGAGACCAACGGTATTGCTTTACACAAATAACGCCCTCGACAGTAGCCGAAACCGTGCAGGCCGTTGCCGAAAGTTCGGGTCGTAGCCGGGCTTTCTTTGTGGACCGCGACGGAACGATCATAAAGGAAAAACATTTTCTTGCTGACCCCGACGGCGTGGAGTTTGAAGAGGGTGCGGTCGAGGCGTTGCGTCTTATCGGAGAGATGGGGTACAAGATCGTGATTTTATCCAACCAATCGGGTGTGGCGCGGGGTAAACTTGATATCGCTCAGGTTGAGCAGGTGAACGCTCGTTTGCTTGAGATGCTGATCGGTGAGGGTGTCGAAGTTGACGGCCTCTACTATTGTCCTCATCATCGGGACGGCGTTCGCCGCCACTACGCGATTGCCTGCGATTGCCGCAAGCCGGCGGCGGGCATGCCCGAGGAAGCGGCTCGTCAATTGGGTATTGATCTGCGCCGCTCGGTTGTAGTTGGCGACAAGCTTGCCGATCTCAATCTTGGTCGAGTGATCGGGGCTCGGTCATTTCTTGTGAAAACCGGTTATGGGGCGGAACAATTCAGGATGCTGCGCGGTTCAGAGAAAGAGATGGCCTGCGAAAATTTGTTAGCTGTTGTGAAGAAGGTTGAACTTACCGGACTACAATGATAAAAACCGCTTCTCATTTTGAACGTCTTGATGATAACCAGGTCATCTGCAGGTTGTGCCCTGCCGATTGTCAGATCGCTGATGGGCAGGAGGGTATTTGCGGGAGTCGCAAGAACGAGGGGGGCCAGCTTGTTACGGATAACTACGGAGAGGTGGTTACTATTGCTGTCGACCCGATTGAGAAAAAACCGCTGTATCATTTCTATCCGACATCGGACATTCTCTCCACCGGTCCCAACTGCTGTAATCTGAAATGTCGGCACTGCCAGAATTGGAATATCTCACAGGAAAAAGTAAAGACCATCTATGTGCCACCGGAAGAACTCGTCAACCAGACGAAGCAGCGCGATCTGGTTGGGGTAGCTTTCACCTATACTGAGCCGGTCATCTGGTACGAGTACATTATGGATACCGCACCACTGTTACGTCAGGCAGGACTCAAGGTTGTGCTGGTTTCCAACGGCTACATCAATCCTGAGCCGCTCAAATCACTACTGGAGGTGGTTGACGCTTTCAATATCGATCTGAAAGGCATGCAACAGAGCTTCTATTCACGGGTCTGTAAAGGGAAAATCGAACCGGTTTTGGACGCGCTTCGTCTCACCGCAAAGTCGGACGCTCACCTTGAGATTACCAACCTGATCATTCCGACTCACAACGATTCCGACGATGATCTCCACCAGTTAGTTGACTTTGTGGCCTCACTCTCGGATAACATCCCGCTTCATTTTTCGGCCTATCATCCAAGCTACCACATGGATGTTGCGGCGACGCCTGTCGAGACGATGATCCGGGCGTATGAGATCGGACGGTTAAGTCTCAAGCATGTATTTCTCGGCAATATCGGTCTTGACGGATACTCCAATACGACCTGTCCCGGATGTGGGGCGCTTTTGGTCCGCAGGAGCGGTTATCGGACTGACATTGTGGGGCTCAACGGGAGTGTCTGTGCCAAATGCGGAGCCGATAGCGGCATTATTCTTTAGTTGAAATTCAGATTCGCCTTTTCGATATTTCACGACAATTGCAGCATAAAAAGATATGGCCGAGTTACCACTGGATAGATAAACGACTCAGCCGTTTCTTCTGTATAGTATGATCTGGAGAATTAATAGATTGGACCTGTCAGTTACGAAGAACACCCGGCCTTTTGATCGGCCTTTTCGTTTACTACTGTTCTCGCTTGCAGTTCTCATGCTGCTGTGTGTCTCGGAGTCTTACGCTCAGTTCTATTTTGGTAAGAACAAGGTCCAGTACACGCAGTTTGACTGGCAGATGATGACCACCGAGCACTTCCGGATATATTTCTATGAAGAGGAAACGGAAATCGCGCGGACGGCGGCCAGGTCGGCTGAAGATTCTTATCGAATTCTGGCGGCCAAATTCAACCATGAAGTTACTCGTAAGATTCCCCTCATAATGTATTCGTCCCCCAGCTATTTCTCGCAGACCAATGTTATCCCCGGTTTATTGCCGGAGTCGGTGGCCGGTTTTACTGAATTTATGAAGGGGCGAGTGGTGGTACCGTTCAACGGTTCGTATGCCGCCCTGGAGCATGTCTTGCGTCACGAGCTGGTGCATGTTTTTCAACTTTCCAAGTTGGAAGATCATCTGACGCGTCGTCGTCGGGTGAGGGTGAGTCGTCCGCCTCTCTGGTTCACCGAGGGTCTGGCCGAGTTCTGGTCGAAGGATTGGGATGTGCAGTCGGACATGGTCGTCAAGGACATGGTGATAGCCAATCGTCTTCCTTCGATACCCGATATGTGGCAGATTCGCGGCACGTATTGCATGTACAAAGCTGGTGAATCTATTTGTCACTTTATCGACTCGACTTATGGCACCGACAAGTTGGTACAGATTCTTGAAAACTACCACAAGGGCCGTACCTTCGATAAGGTTGTCAAGATCACTCTCGGTGATGACCTTGCGGAATTATCCCGGAAGTGGGAGTATTCGCTCAAGCGGAAGTATTACCCCGAATTGACCGACCTCGGTTTGCCGCGGATGGAATCGCGTCGCCTCTCCAGAGACGGTTATGCCCTCAATGGCGTTCCGTTTCGTTGGGACGATGGCAAGGGCGTGCGCGACTGGTTGGTCTATAAAGCCAACCGGCGAGGCTACACCGGTATCTATGCGCGACCGTTGCAGGGCAAGATGGAGAAAACCGATCTGAAGACGCTGCTGAAAGGTGAACGTTCGGCTGATTTTGAGTCGCTTCATCTGGGTCGCTCAGGACTTGACGCCAACGACAGCGGCCAGGTTATCTTTTCGTCCAAATCAAAGGAAAGCGACGTTCTCTATATATATGATCTCAACTCCGGCCACGTTACGCGGCGTTTCAATTTTGACAGTCTCGTTTCGATAACTTCACCGCGTTTTTCACCCGATGGGGGACGTGTCGTTTTCTCCGGCGTGGGCCGCGACGGTTTTTCCGATCTCTACCTGCTGAACCTTATCGACGGTCACTACGAGTCGCTCATCGACGATATCTATTACGACATTAGCCCGTGTTTCTCCCTTGATGGCAAGGCGGTAGTTTTTTCTTCGGATCGTTGCCCCGATGGTCGGCAGGGAGCAACCAATCTATACCGCCTCGACCTCACATCGCACAATTTACGGCAGCTAACTTACGGGCCTTATCGCGACGCCTCGCCTGAAGTAACCGAACACGGTATCTATTTTTCGTCAAGTCGGGAAGAGAGTTTCAATTTGTTTTTACTTGGGAACGATGGTCGGCTGACGCGCCAGTCCACCTACGTCACCGGAGCGTTTGAGCCCCGGTTATCACCCGACGGTCGTTACCTCACCTACACCGGTTACGAGGGTATGCGGTACCATATTTACGAGATGGAACTTCCGGTACAGCCGAAGGCGGTGGCGTTGGGTATGCGTCCGGCGATGGCCCCCTGGCGTCCCGATCAGATAGACGGGGCAGCCCGGCAGACTGCGATGAAGTATGACACCGACTACTCGTTTGATATTGCTCAGTCGTCGATTGGATACGATCCGGTTTATGGCTCGATTGGCGGTTTTCAGGCGGCGATGTCTGATGTCCTCGGCAACCGGATGTTCTACCTGCTGGTAACCAATACTGCCGACACCAAGGATAATCTTATTGAGTCGTTCAATCTTGGATTGACGTATATCAATCGAGAGCGTCGCATGAACTGGGGCGTTGGTGTATTTCATCTGTACGATGAGTACTTCAACGACTTTGACCAGTTCTATTTCCAACGAGAGGCGGGAGCGATTACGCTGCTGAGTTATCCGGTCTCAAAGTTCTCGCGGTTTGATTTCACAACGCTGGCCCGCTACTCCAAGAGGG
>DAOWIM010000217.1 GCA_030640905.1 bacterium | reverse complement strand
TTTCCTTCTATTCTCTGTATTTGTTCTCTGTGCCATGCTTCTATCCAATCAATGATCTTATGCGCCGGTCAACTCGTCGAGCCGAGCCTTAAGCATCTGCATATCTTCCCAGGTATCGCGTTTGTACGAAGCAAACCGAAGCAACGCCGCCGGGTGATAGGTCACCAGCGTCTGGACACCGTGAAAATCGTGCCACTGTTTTCTAAGTTTCCCCAATGGGGTTTTTGTATTCAGGAGTGCCTGAGCGGCCACCCGCCCCAGACAACAAATCAGTTTCGGCTTGATGATTTTGATCTGCTCCAAAAGATATGGAAAGCAACTCTCCATTTCTTCCGGAAGAGGGTCACGGTTGTTCGGCGGGCGACACTTGATGATGTTACCAATGTAAACCTGTTCGCGGGAGAGTTGAATCGCGGCCAGTATCCGGTCGAGCAACTGACCGGCCCGGCCAACAAACGGCTCGCCGATGCGGTCTTCATCTGCGCCCGGTCCCTCGCCAACAAAAATCACATCTGCCTTCGGATTACCAGCCCCATAGACTAACTTGTTACGGGTCTGACCGAGCGAACAGCGTTGACAATCGCACATAGCGTTAAAATGATCTTCAAGCGAGGCATACTGTGGTGTCGTTGACACCGTAACCGCTGGGTCAAACATATCTGCTGTCTGACTGACTTTCCTAACCGAACTCATCTGTGCCACCAGATCGTTTTCTTCAAGTTTTACGGGAGTTCCGGTCACTATCACTTCGCCGAGGCCAAGCTCGACCTGCGCCCGGATAGCTCGGCGCACCATATCGTGGATGTTAACCGGATGATCTTTCATCACGTCCCATGGTTACCTTCTTATACTAAGCCTTCGAAAGCAGAGACGCAAGCACGTCGATCAACTTGCCGGAAATTTCTTGCTTGGACAGAAGCGGCCACTCCTGTGGTTTCCTTCGCGGCTGGATAATTGTGACCTGGTTGGTGTCGCTATCAAAACCGGTTGCATTCCCCGGAGAGTTGAGTACGATCATGTCGAGATTTTTCTCACGAAGCTTCTTGCGGGCATTGGTAATCCCATTATCGGTCTCCAGCGCAAAACCGGCCACCACCTGATGGTCGCTCTTTAACTCACTAATAGATCGCAGGATATCGACTGTTGGCTCAAGTGTCAGATCAAGTCCGGCGGATGTTCGTTTGATCTTGTGGCTGGTCGTTTTTGGCGAGGCAAAATCGGAAGGCGCGGCGGCCATAATCAGGCAATCTGTTTTTCGGAACTCTTTCTTGACCGCCTTAGCCAGCTCGGCAGTGCTCTCAATCGCCACAAACCGGACCCCGGCAGGAGGCTCCAGAGCGGTTGGACCGGAGATCAAAGTTACCTCAGCCCCGGCTGCCACCGCAGCCTCGGCTATCGCATAGCCCATCTTGCCGGAAGAATAGTTACTGACATATCGAACCGGATCAATCGCCTCTCTGGTCGGGCCAGCGGTGACGAGAACCTTCTTACCGGTCAGCGCTTTTTTTTTTTGATTTCTTCAGGAAGGTCTTGATCGCAGCGAGAATCTGATCCGGTTCCGACATTCGCCCGGTTCCCACATGGCCCGGCTCGGCCATCTCCCCTTCCTCAGGACCGATAAACAAGTACCCGAACTCCCGCAGCCGCCCAGCATTCTGTTGCGTTATTGGATTCACCCACATTTGAGTATTCATGGCGGGCGCTATCATGATCGGTCGCGGACTGGCACATACGACAGTCGTGAGCAGATCGTCGGAGATACCGGAAGCAATTTTCCCAATGAAATTAGCAGTAGCCGGTGCTATCAAAACCAGGTCGGGCCAACCGGCCATGTCAATATGCCGCGTGGCCACAAATTCATGAGTGGGGAACAGGTCGGTCGCCACCGGATTGCGCGAAACCGTCTCAAGTGTGAGTGGCGTAATGAATTTGGTCGCGGCCTCAGTCATCACAACGCGAACCTCGCAACCCTCGTGAATCAGCGACCGTATCAGGTACGGAATCTTATAACAGGCTATCCCGCCCGTAAGACCGACAGTGATCTTTCTCCCGGTCAGAGACATCTAATTGATAAAGATTGAGGTGTTGTTGGAGTCGTCACGGGTGAAGCGATCAATATCTTCCGTATCCCTGAAAAGCAACGCCGAGACGATCAACTTGATCTGATCGAGTTCCACCGGCTGTACCGCAAACAGGGAGGCTCTCTCAAGGATCGATTCAAACTGAGCCTGATCAATCAGCGAGAGACTGAGCAGTTTGAGAATATAACCGTGAGCCTCGGAGGAGAGAATGGAGCGCTCAAGATCGGTCAGGACGCGATTTGTTCCCTGGGCGCGTTCGAAACTGGCAAAGTGTTGTTCCGGGGTATCATCAAAACGTTCCACCAGCCACATGTACGCGGAGGAAATTTCCAGATCGGAATAGCCCAGAGTTTTCAATGTCGAAGAGAGCTCCTCGGAGCTAAAAAGCTGCCCTCTTTTCCCCTGAATGTAATCAACCATCAGGACAACTATTTCAAGAATTCGGTCGCGCATCAAGTGTCTCTCAAATCTGTTCGTTTGAAACAAGATAGTACGGATCGCGCATTTTGCAAGCACTAATCCGAATTACCTGATCAAAAAACATGGTTCGCCGTTTCGGTCCACCAGCGATCAGTGCTTGAAATGCCGAATCCCGGTCAGCACCATCGCCGCCCCAACCTTCTCGGCAGCCTCGATAGCCTGCTCGTCTCCCTTGGACCCACCTGGTTGGATGATCGCGGTCACACCCTTGTCGGTGGCAACTTCAACTCCGTCCGGCATCGGGAAGAAAGCATCGGAAGCCATCACCGCGCCTTTCGCTCGGTCACCGGCCCGCTTGACGGCCATAAATCCGGAATCGACTCGCGAAGTCTGCCCCATACCAACCCCGACCGTCGCGCCGCCTTTGGCCAGGACGACGGCATTTGATTTGGTGTGCTTGACGACCCGCCATCCGAACAGAAGGTCTTTCATCTCGGATTCGGTCGGTTTACGCTTGGTGACAACCTTGAGATCGGGCACGCTCATATCAGCATTGTCCGCCGTCTGGAAAAGCAAACCGCCATGAATTTGTTTGAATGTCAGGTGGTTGGCGGGACGACCCTCGGCAATTGCCGGAAGCGATAGAATCCGTCGGGCCTTTTTTCTCCGGAGCAATTTGAGCGCATCGGTGGTGTACGATGGCGCCAGAATGCATTCCACAAACGGTGTCTCCCGCAGCAGTTCAGCGGCGGCCATATCGACCTCGCGATTCAAACCGATAATCGACCCAAACGCAGAAAGCGGATCACTCTCATAGGCAAGCTTGTACGCCTCGGCAATATCCGCACCGATAGCCGCGCCACACGGATTGCAATGCTTGAAAACACACGCGAATGGCTCGGAAAAATCGAACATCATGTCAAGGACAGCGTCGAGATCGTTGTAATTGTTAAACGAGAGTTCCTTACCAGAATGAACCTCGGCTTTGATCAGAGTCGGGGCGCTGTAACCGTTCTTGGCGTATAGCGCGGCCTGCTGATGAGGGTTCTCCCCATAGCGCAGGGTGGAGACCAACGAGTAATCGGCAGATACATTCTGCGGAAAGACTTCCGTGTCCGAAGTTTCAGTCGATCCAAAATAACCGGCGATAGCGGTATCGTACGACGATGTCATCTGGAATGCCTTCAGAGCGCACTGCTTACGGAACTCAGCGGTTGTCCCTCCGTCGTTTTCTGTAAGTTGAACGATCAACTCATCGTAGTCTGATGGATCAACCACCACCGTCACACTGGTGAAGTTCTTCGCCGAAGCGCGGATCATCGAAGGTCCGCCAATATCGATATTCTCGATTATCTCCGCATCGGTTGCATCGGCCCGTGCAACTGTCTGCTGAAAAGGATACAGATTGACCACAACCAGATCAATCGACCGGTAGTCCATCTCAGTGAGCAACCGGCAATCATCAGGATTGTCCCGACGATAGAGCAGACCGGCATAAACTTTTGGATGCAACGTCTTGACCCGGCCATCCATAATCTCCGGTTCGCCGGTAAAAGTAGTGATCGAAATCGCCGGCACCCCTGCTTCTTTTAGCCGCTTGAGCGTCCCACCGGTGGAAATGATCTCCACCCCCATCTGGTGCAACTGCTGGGCCAACTGCTCTACCCCACTCTTATCCGAAACAGATATCAACGCCCGCTTGGTCGCTTTCTTCTCACTCATGCTAAGCTATTCCCCTGTTAACAGTCTTTGCACATCACGGTACCTGTGCGCCGATGCTTCCACAACTTCATCGGGAAGACGCGGCGCCGGTGGTTTCTTGTCCCAACCGAGTTGGTGTAGATAGTCACGGATCGGTTGTTTGTCAAACGATGGTTGCCCGCAGCCAATCTGGTATTGATCCGCAGGCCAGAAACGACTTGAGTCGGGCGAGAGGACTTCATCAATCAGAATAAACTTCCCATCCCTGAAACCGAACTCAAATTTGGTGTCGGCTATGATGATGCCTTTGGTCAGGGCATACTCAGCGGCTTTGCTATAAACCTCAATAGACTTATCACGACACAGCGCCGCCGTCTCCTCGCCAACTTCATTGACGAGTTGTTCGTAACTTATATTCTCGTCGTGCCCACCGTCATTTTTGGTAGAAGGTGTGAACAACGTCTCGGGCAATTTCTCTGACTCCTGTAGCTGCGGCGAAAACTCAAACCCATGCACAACGTTACTACCTTCCTTGCGGGCGGCCTGCAACTCTTTCCACATACTGCCTGATATATAACCGCGCACGATACACTCGGCATCAATCCTCTCAGCCTTGAGAACAATCATCGAACGACCTTCGAGGATGTCGCGATACTTGTGCAGTTCGGATGGGTACTGGTCCACATCTGCGGTCACCAGATGGTTGGCAACCGTATCCTTGAGGAAATCGAACCAGAACAGCGACATCTTTGTGAGGACCTGCCCCTTACCCGGAATGCCGTTGGGCGCTACAACATCGAACGCCTATATCCGGTCGGATGCAATAAAAAGCAACTTGTCGCCGAGGTCGTAGATGTCGCGTACTTTGCCGCGAGCTACCAGCGGAAACTCGCTAATGTCGGTTGTCATTACAATATCAGGTGTCGTCACTGGAATCGAATTCTCCTCTTATAAGTTTGTTCAGTATCCGAGCGTACAATTTGTGTTCCTGCTTTATGACTCGTGCCGAGAGTGTCTCGACCGTATCATCCGGCTGGACCGGAACCCTGGCCTGCCCGAGGATACGTCCGTTGTCGTAAATCTCATCGACCAGATGAACCGACGGGCCGGACTCGGTATCGCCCGAGGCCAGCACAGCCTCGTGAACGTGATGACCAAACATCCCCTTCCCGCCGTATTTCGGGAGCAAAGCCGGATGAATATTGGTGATCTTACCGCGATAAGCACGCACCACATTGGCCGGCAACAAACTCATATAACCGGCCAGGGCAATATACTCAACTTTGTGCGCGTCCAGTCGGTTCAGTAGATCGTCGGCTGCCTGTTCAGGTGACTCGTAGTTTTTCTTTTTGAATACAAATGTTTCAATGTTCTCATCCCGAGCATAGGTCAAACCAAACGCCTTCTTACGACTGGAAACCACAAACACAATCTGCCCACCCAGTATGCCGCACTTGGTGGCGTCGATAAGCGCTTTGAGATTTGATCCCCCACCCGATATAAAAACAGCGATCCGCGCCCGGTTTTCCATCATTTCAAGACCCAGCTTTCCAATTCACCCTCCCGACCACACAGTTCGATTCAAACAGACTCAGAAGGTTGAATATAGGCCGATTCTTCCCCATGTCAACCACATGTGACCACAAGGCCACTCGTAGCTTTTAGGTCACACGTGACTTTTAGGTCACACGGCCACAAATGGCTTTTAGGTCACACGTGACTTTTGGAACTCGCGTAGGGTGGGGGCTTGCCTCCCACCAGCTAACGGCGGGTGGCCGGGTCAAACTCGTTTGGCCCTGTATTCGCTCACCCTGAAAGCCGCATACCGCCCGGAGAGCGTAGTCGAAGGGTGGCAAGAGAATCCCACCCTACTTGGCTTAGGTACATTTGGGGTGCCCCATCCGCTTGCGGTGGGTTTTGATGAACCCGTCCATGTTAGGTAAAAAATAGTAAGCCGAGCGGTGTTTAGAATATCAAAGTGTCATAAGCATGGAATGATCAAACTCATCCCGGGGCAAGCCCCGGGGCACCCAAAAATCCGCGCATCAATCTCCCCGGGCCACCCGGCCGTAACGTATTGTTAGACTGAGGAATAAACGACAAAGGAGACCCGTCACCAGAATCGCCAGGGTGGATAGTAACTAATCAATAGATGAGTAGGTCAGGAGCCCTGCGCTCCTGACAT
>DAOWIM010000254.1 GCA_030640905.1 bacterium | reverse complement strand
GGGCTGACAATGATCGAAAGAGCACACAACGAAGTTGAACGAATTATCGCCGAGAGCCAGCCGGTTCGACTCTCCGAGGACATCCGTCGGGAACTGACATCGCGGATGCAGAAAGAGGCGGCCAGCGCCGGCATGGAGGAACTTCCGAAATTAAACTAACGCGTCACATTCTCAAAATCCCCGCCGCCGAGACAGTTCCCGGAATCAGGGCGATCCTTCGGGCACAGGGTGTACCGGTGAAGGCCTGTTCGGAGGAACGTCTGCGGCAAATGGCCAAACAGGCTCAAGAGTCGTTTCGAGCTCTGACAAAACCGGTCGGAGTTGTGGCTGATATTCGGAAGAACGGAATTGAATCGGTTTATCACGGCGACGGTCACAACGAATCGCCCGCGCCACTGGAGGCCATCATTGATCAATCTTCGCACTTGGCTCTCTATGCGGTTACTGTCGGTGAAGAGGTCAGCGACGAGATATCCCGCCTTCTTACCGAAGATGAATTCGCACCCGCCGCCATGCTTGACGCAGCAGCATCGCAGGGTGCCGAGTTAGCAGCGCAGCAGGTGGAACTTTCCGTTCGACAACAACTAAAAGCAACAAATCGCTGGACAACCGGACACGAGACGATGTCATTTAGTCCCGGCTATTGCGGCTGGCATGTCAGCGCTCAGAGAAAGTTGTTCGAACATCTGAAACCGCAGGAAATCGGAATCACACTCACCGACAGTTTCCTGATGCAACCACTCAAGTCGATCAGCGGCGTTATTGTTACCGGCCCCAGGAGAATATTTATTTTTGATGACAACTATGCGTTTTGCGACCAATGCAAGAATCGCTCGTGTCGCGAAAGAATAAAGGCGATCCATACCGACAAATAATTGCACAGGAGATATTATAAGCTATGCTGAATCAATTGTCTGATAGCCTGATGACGGGAAATGCTGATGCCGTCGTCTCTCTGGTTAAGCAAGCCATTGACCAGAAACTTGATCCAGGGGACATTCTCAACGATGGTCTGATTGCCGGGATGACGGTCGTCGGTCAGAAGTTCAAGAGCCACGAAATATTTCTCCCCGATGTTTTGATTGCAGCCAAGGCGATGAACGCTGGGATGGAGGTACTCAAACCACTACTGGTCAATGAAGGGATACCATCAATTGGCCGGGTTGTCATTGGAACCGTTCAGGGCGACCTGCATGATATCGGCAAGAACCTCGTCGGCATCATGCTCAAGGGCGCCGGCTTCGAGGTAATCGACCTTGGTAAAGATGTCGCCCCGAAAACTTTTGTCGAGGCGGCGATCGAGAACGAGGCTCAAATAATCGGTCTCTCTGCTCTGCTGACCACAACGATGCCGGTCATGAAAAAAGTCGTCACCCTCGCGACCGAAAAAGGTCTCACCGGCAAAATCAAAATTATCATCGGTGGCGCCCCGACATCGATTGACTATGCCAATGAAATCGGAGCCGATGCCTACTGTTACGATGGCATCAATGCCGTTGACTGCGCCCGACGGATTCTCGGAGTAGCGTAACATGCTACCACTGTTGGAGCGGATCAATCGAGGCGAGGTGTTGCTCGCCGACGGCGCTATGGGCACGATGTTGTTTGAGCGCGGCTTGAAGTCGGGTCAATGCCCCGAGAGCATCAACCTCTCTGCCCCGCACCTGCTTGAGGAAATCGCGACGTTATATTTGCAAGCTGGCGCCGACATACTCCACACCAATACGTTCGGTGGCTCTCCGCTCAAACTCGCCGAGTACGGTCTTGACGATCAGTGTCACCAGATCAACTGCCAGGCTATTCGTTCTGTACGTGCTGTAGTTACCGACAAAGCGTTTGTCTCACTCTCGTGTGGACCATCGGGCAGACTTCTTAAACCATATGGCGACACTGACCCGGAAGAGATGAGAGAGAGTTACAGAAAGCAGTTGACCAGTATTCTCACCGAGCCGGTTGATATGATAACGATTGAAACGATGACTGACCTGGCCGAAGCTACCATTGCTGTGGAAACAGCCAGACAGATTGCACCTGACATTCCAATCTGTGCAACGATGACTTTCGATTGTACCCCACGCGGATTTTTTACTGTCATGGGTGTTACAACAGAACAGGCTGCCACAGGTCTGCTTGAAGCCGGGGCCGACATCATTGGCTCCAACTGCGGTAATGGCATTGACAACATGACGGAAATTGCCGCTGAGTTTGGCAAGTGTACCAACGCCCCCTTGATGATTCAATCGAATGCCGGATTACCGGAAGAACGAGACGGCCACTTGTTCTACCCGGAAGCCCCCGAGTTTATGGCCGAGAAATGCCGCAAACTTCCCTCAGCAGGCGTCAGGATTATCGGTGGTTGTTGTGGCACAACTCCGGCGCACATAGCAGCGATTAGAAAAACCCTGACACCCGGCAACTAGCGACAATGTGAATCGACTTAAATATCTCCCGAACGATCCCCGCCCTGAAGCATATCCATCAGATAGCGATTCTCCACCTCGGCTCTCTTCGCTTGAGACTTGATTATATCTCGTTGCGAAATAATGCCTATGACGTGGTCACCCTTGACTATCGGGACATGACGAATCCAATTCTTCTTCATCACACCGGCAATATACTCGAGATCATCATCGGGCAAGCCAACAATCAGATTAGTTATCATCAGGTCAGCAACTTTAAGGGAGTGATAGTTGCCCTTGGTCGCATGAATTCTCGCAAAGATATCGTGATCGCTCACGATGCCGATCAGTTTGCCGTCGTCCTCGACCACAGGAAGGCAACCGATCTTGTTGCTGATGAGCAGGTCCATCGCTTCATCAATCGACGTCTCGGCTTTAGTCGTGATGACTTCCTCGGGCTTGATAGCCATAATTTTCTTAACAGTCATAAAAGCTCCTTTCTATAATATTCCATCTTTCCTTCCCAAATTCGTAGCAGAATAATATAGCCGACTCTGTTCCCAATAGCAAATGAAACATTAGTCATTCGATGCATGGTTTCTGCGCGAATTCTGGCGATGTTGGAGGGCGCCTCCCTTACACGCGATCCTTACGGTAGCGTGCGAATCCAGTGTGATCATAGACTAACAGGCTGCTAAACTTTCACTGTCAACCAACGACCGCGCCGATAGTAGGTCACAAAAATCAACGTGCTGATAATACCAGAAATGCTTAATGTCCACCAGATGGCGTTCTGCCCAAGCCCCATAAACTGGACGAGGAACAGAATCGGAATGGCCTGGAATAACCATGAATGGATGATCGATATAATCATCAAGGGCGTGTTAAGCCCGACACCTGAGTGAATCATCTCGGCCATTATGAAGGCGCCGTAGAACGGCATAGCTATGGCCCAGATTCGCAGTATCGTCACGCCGGTTGAAATAGTCTCGGCGTTGTCAAAAAAGAACCGCATATAGTACTGCGCCAGACCGAGAATCAGCAGACTCATCACGGCCATGATTCCAACACCGAGCCAGATAGCGGTATCCCCCGTCTTCTTAGCTCGCTCCACCTTGCCACTACCGAGGTTATGGCCGATCAGCGAAGACAGCCCCAGTCCCATTCCAACCAGCACCATAATGCCAAACGCGAACAATTGCGTGGAGACACCATAGGCCGCCACTACGGTCGTACCAAATGTCGCCACCAGGGGAACTATCACTAAGCGAGCGCTGGAGAACGATGCCTCACCCACCCACGCCGGGATGCCCAGCTTGAGAATCTGCCACATGCCATTGAGGCCGACGGCCACCTTTCCGCGAAGGTGTAGCCGCACGTTGGTACGCCCCCCGTACAAGAGCGCCAGGCCGACTATAAACGTGAGCGTATAGCTGCCAACCGAAGCATACGCCGCACCCTCAATCCCGAGGGCCGGCATCCCGAACCAACCAAATATGAATATGGGATCAATGACGATATTAAGAACACTTGACGCCAGCATCATTACCATCGCCATTTTCGGGTTGGCTATTCCCCGCATTGCCGTAAATACGGAAAAAGTAGCATACAGAACCGGTAATCCGATCAGCATGATGCGTCCATAACCGATCCCCATACGCAACGCGTCACCTTCCGCTCCCAAGAATAACAAAATATACTTAACGAACACGAATGCTGACCAACCGAAGATAGCGCCGAAAACCAGCTTTAGCAGAAATGTCTCTTTGATCGCTCTTTCAGTCTGATCAAATTCCTTTTCACCGTATCGACGTGAAATTATCGCCACCGAACCCGGCCCCACCAGCGAATTGAACGAAAACAACAGCCACATCATCGAATTAAAAAACGTTATCGCCGCTACCGCCGACTCACCTTCGGGCAAACGAGAAACCCAGTAGGTGTCAGCCATCGCATAAATATGATGAGCTAAGAATCCGAACATCGAAGGCACCCCCATCTTCAGAATAGAACGGAGGATCGGGCCTTCGGTGTAGTCAGCGGGTTTTTTGGTCTGTACGTCAGTCATAGTTGTTTTAGAATGCAACAAGGTATGGGATTTACCGATGATTTGCAAATGAGAATCTCACGGCATCCTGGCCATGCTTACCCCAATCAGCGATTGCATTTTCGGCTGAACGACGCTATATTGCTGTATGTCCATTTTAGGGAGAGGCGAAAAGCAGTTTCTGATCAAACTGCGGACGACTACATCTAATCACGGTCGCGGCTAATCGCGATCCGGCACTTGAAAGGATAAATCATGAAGAGAGCAGCTTTTGGTACAGTTACGTTGATAATGCTTGGACTTACTCTGCTGTGGGTTTGGCCAACTGATCATAAGGCTCCCTGGGATATCGACTCAGATGAAGCTGCCTACTACCAGATGAAGCGTAGCGGCAAGAGACCGAAGGCAAGGCGCGAGCCAAGCACATGGTTTCACGACCAGCGCGCCTATCCATATGATTCTATCCCTCACCATTTATATCAGCAGGAACTGGATAACACGCGAAAAAACCGTGCCGCCTTCAAAGCTTCCCCGGAAACACCTGTTTGGCAACCGGCTGGTCCCACCAATGTCCCCGGTCGAATAACGACGATGGCTGTTCACCCGTTACAACCAAACACGATTTACGCCGGCTCGGCGGTAGGCGGCGTCTATAAAACAACAAATCTTGGCGGGGACTGGACACCTGTCTTTGACGATGTCGGCACCTACTCAATCGGCGCTCTGGCCATTCACCCCGATGATCCAAATACGGTCTTCGTAGGTACTGGTGAGGCCAACGTCAGGATGACCTCCTCCTATGAAGGAACCGGACTATATAAGAGTACCGATGGCGGCCAGACCTGGGGCTCCCCCACTCTGCCAAATAGCGCCCGGATTGGCAAGATTGTCATTGACCATTTACGCCCCGACACAATTTTTGCGGCTGTTCAGGGAAAAGAATTCGGAGACCTGGCCAGTGCCGATCGCGGTCTGTATCGATCAGAAGACGGCGGCGCTACCTGGGATCAAGTCTGGTACCTTGACAATATCACCGGATGTATTGACGTAGCGTATCACGCCGACTCCGGTGTCGTTCTCGCCGCGGCGTATCGCGGATACATTGGCCGACTCTACGCCGACGGCTCGGGAGATCCCTCAGAAAATGCCTTGTGGCGGTCAACCGACTTTGGCGACAACTGGACACGAATCTCCGGTACATCCGGGCTGCCGGCGGTTGGCAACATTGGCAGGATTGGGTTGACGATTGATCCATATTCCAGAACCGCATATGCGCTCCACTACAACTCCTCAACCGAAGACTTGCTGGGCCTCTACAAGAGTACTGATCTGGGCGCCACTTGGACACGGACAAATGATAATGACTTGTACGGCAGTT
Organism: bacterium; assembly: GCA_030640905.1. Lineage (GTDB taxonomy): Bacteria > Zixibacteria > MSB-5A5 > GN15 > FEB-12 > DAOUUR01. The sequence continues at coordinate 410 of DAOWIM010000254.1, read as the reverse complement.
GGGGACCGTATCCGTTTGGATGGTATTTCGGGCAGATTCGGGTAGCACCGGGAGCCCCGGACATCGTGTATTCACTTGGTGTGTCGCTCATGAAGAGTGAGGACGGCGGTGACACCTGGTTAAACGCGACCGGTAGCGCTCATGTTGATTTCCATGCGATGTACATTACCGATGTCAACCCTGATATCGTCTATAGCGGTTGCGATGGCGGCGTAAACTACTCGACCAACGGAGCGCTATCCTGGACAACATTCCTCAACATGGGCAACACGCAGTTCTACGCTATGGCCATAGATTATCAGAATCCTGACCACATTCTCGGCGGTGCCCAGGACACCGGCACCAATCGAACCCTGACCGGCGGTCTGGATGACTGGGAACATATTCTCGGCGGCGATGGTTTCTTCTGC
>DAOWIM010000005.1 GCA_030640905.1 bacterium | reverse complement strand
TTCCATTATCGGGTCCATGTCGGCTATACGTCCGTAGAGGTGCACCGGCATGATCGCTTTGGTCTTTGGCGATATGGCCATCTTCAGCAACTGCGGGTCGATGTTGCGGCTGATCGGGTCACAATCGACCAACACCGGTCGAGCGCCGGTGTACGTTATGGCTGATATTGTCGCCACAAACGTATTGGCAGTCGTGACGACTTCATCGCCCGGACCAACATCGAGTGCCCGGAGCGCCAGCATCACCGCACTGGTGCCGCTGTTGACGCCGGCAGCATGGCTGGTTTCGCAATAGATGGCATAGTTCTTCTCAAATTCGGCCACCGAAGGACCGAGCACAAACGACGAGGATTCAACAACTTTGGCAATGGCAGCGTCGATTTCGGTCTTGATTGATCGGTACTGCGCCTGAAGATCGAGATATTTGATTTCCACAGATGTCCTCTTTCTGTCTATTTCTATGTCAGACACGAAAATAGCCAAACCGGACCGAATGTCAAGGCCGTTTCCAGTCGGATCCTCCGGCCACCGCCTTCTCTTCGGTCGGTTAATGTTATTGGGTCTACATTTACCAAATCAGAATAGACATATGAAAAGCTGCCGCAATAACCTGCGGCAGCTTTTTTGTTTGTGCCAATCTGATTTGTGCCAATCTGGATTGTGCCAATCACGATTACTCCAATCTCGATGACGACGCACTGCGCAGATCGGTTGATCAAGCGACCCAACGTTTATCCGAAAACGATCCTCCCCCCCATGATCGTCTTGAACACGCGACCCGAGAGCTTGTAACCAATAAACGCCGAGTTCTTGGATCGTGACTGGAAGCGATCAGCTCGCACCGTCCATTTCTTCTCGGGATCGATAATAGTAATGTCGGCCGGCGAGTCCATCGCCAGGTTACCACCCGGCAATCCAAGAATACGCGCCGGGTTGGAGGTCATTTTACGAACAGCATCGGCCCAACTGAGATACCCTTTGTCGATCAGGTAGGTCTTGATCAAGCCAACCGTCGTCTCCAGCCCGATCATCCCCGGAGGCGCCATGTCAAATTCGCAGTCCTTATCCTGCTCGGCATGGGGAGCGTGATCCGATGCGATACAATCAATCGTCCCGTCGATAAGACCTTCAATCACCGCGTCGCGGTCGGCGGCTGTTCGCAGGGGCGGATTAACACGTAGATTAGTATTGAATTCCTTGCCGATCTCTTCGTCGGTTAAGACCAGATGATGTGGTGTCACTTCGGCTGTCACATTGATACCTGCAAGTTTCGCCTTGCGTATAGCCTCAACCGCACCGCGGGTGGTTACGTGCTGGATATGCAGCCGTCCGCCGGTAACCTGGCAAAGAGCAATATCACGGGTCACCGCAATTTCTTCGGCTACCGCCGGTGCTCCTTTTATTCCCAGTCGGCTCGACTGAAAAGATTCGTTCATAACACCACCGGCGCAGAGGAACTGATCTTCGGCATGCTGCATGACCGGAATATCAAACATGCGGGCATACTCAAGGGCACGGCGCATGATCTCCGGATTCTGGACGTAGTTACCATCGTCGGTAACCGCCACCGCTCCAATCTTGACCAGATCGCCAATCTCCGAGAGTTCTTTTCCTTCGATATTCTTAGTAATCGCACCCACTACATAGACGCGGGCGTCGGCGCTGGCCGCGCGATCCTGCACAAACTTGACCGTCTCCTGATTGTCAATTCTCGGAGTCGTATTGGGCATGCAGCAGACCGATGTAAACCCACCGGCGGCAGCAGCCCGACAACCGGTTTCAATTGTTTCCTTCGCCTCGCCACCCGGTTCACGAAGATGAACGTGAATATCAATCAAGCCGGGCACAACAATCTTACCAGCAGCATCAATCAACTGGTCATTATCGAGTGATTTAAGGTCACGAGCAACGGCTGCCGAATCTTTCTGTATCTTGACAATCCGACCATTCTTGACAAAAACATGGGCTTCCTTGCCGAACCCAAGGGCCGGATCGATAACGCGCCCATCCTTAATCACCAGATCATATTTCTTACTGGCCATTACATACCCTCCTCTTCCTGACGACCCGATAGCAGATAAAGTACGGCCATCCTGACGGCCTGACCGTTGGTAACCTGGTCGAGAATCACCGAGTTGTCGCTGTCAGCAACTTCGCTGGCGATTTCGACACCGCGATTCATCGGTCCCGGATGCATGATCGTGTAGTTCTTATTGAGTCGTTTCAGGCGGTCTTTGGTTATGCCGAACAAATTCGTGTATTCGCGTTGCGAGGGGAGCAGCCCCGACTGTTGCCTCTCCAGTTGGATGCGCATCACGTTGACAACATCGGCACCGTCGAGAGCTTCATCGACATTGGTGTAGACGTCGCAACCAAATTTCTCAACCTCCACCGGATGCAGCGTCGATGGCCCGCAGAGAGCAACCGAGGCACCCATCGTCTGGAGTCCCCAGATATTCGAGCGAATCACGCGCGAGTGCTTGATGTCACCGACAAGCACTACGCGAAGATTATCGAGTCGTCCGTACTTGCGCCAGATAGTAAACATGTCAAGTAGTGCCTGGGTGGGGTGTTCGTGAGCGCCATCACCGGCGTTGATGATGTTGGCAGCCATGCACTGGGTCAGGAAGTACGGCACACCTGTGGAACGGTGCCGCACAACAACCATGTCGATCTTCATCGCCTCAATATTCTGTACCGTGTCGCGCAGCGACTCACCCTTCTTGACCGATGATGTTGACGCCGAGAAATTGACGGTGTCAGCCGACAGTCGTTTCTCCGCCAGCTCAAACGATATTCGTGTCCGAGTCGATGGTTCGTAGAAGAGGTTCAGGACGGTGACGCCTCGCAAGGTCGGAACCTTCTTGATCGTGCGGTCGATCACTTCCCGAAACGAAACAGCCGTCTCCAGGATTCTGCTTATATCTTCTTTGGGGACTCCCTCCAGCCCCAGCAAATGACGAGAACTGAGGCGGCTCATTTTTTCCTCCCGGTCGCTTTTTTCTTGGCCGGTTTGGCGGCGGCCTTTGGTATCGCTTCCTTGTCCTTCTGGTTCTTGCTCCTCAGGACATACACCTGATCCTGATCTTCCTTCTCGGTAACCTCAAGCACCACTTTGTCCTCTTTGGCTGTCGGAATATTGACCCCAACGTAGTCAGCCTTGATCGGTAATTCGCGGTGACCGCGGTCAACCAGTACCGCCAGTTGAATGGTTTTGGGGCGGCCAAAATCAACTATCTGATCCAGTGCCGCCCGCACCGTCCGACCGGTGAAGAGAACGTCATCAATAAGGATCACGTTGCGGTTGACAATCGAGAAGAGAATGTCGGTCCGTTGCACTACCGGTTGATCAAGGCTGGAGTGGACATCGTCCCGGTAAAGACCGATATCCATCAACCCGACCGGCACCTCGACACCTTCCAACTCCTTGATAATATCAGCCATCCGCCGGGCCAGAATGGCGCCACGCGTGATGACACCGATAAAAACCAGCGAGTCGGCATCGGGGTTTTGTTCCAGAATCTCGTGCGCTATACGCGTCAGCGCACGCTTGATTTTTTTCTCGTTGAGTATCAGTTGAGTATTGTCAGACAAGCCGAACCTCCTGTACCGTTCTGGTGGATAAACGCGCGACCGCGCATAAATATGCCTGAGTTGATGAGTCTCTTTTTGAGAATGGAGTTAT
>DAOWIM010000253.1 GCA_030640905.1 bacterium | reverse complement strand
GACAAAGGTCGAATAGCGGCTACCTGCTTTCGGTTACACAACCAAGGCTTTCGGAACGTCTCTTGTGCAAAGTTTCCGAAATCGAGATAGCCGGTTTTTCTGCTGCGGGGTACCCGCTGATCTGCTTGCTGTTTCAAACGGCACCATAAGAGCAAGATGAGACGCGCTTGTTTAGCTGATCGTTACATTGTATCATTAGGATCGGTGGACAGAGAATATCAAGAGAGGTGTGACTGATTGATGAAAAACCGAAATTACATTTTATCGTTTTTGACGTGCATGATTATTCTGCTGGTTATGATTCTATCCTGTGGCGGGGAGGATGAGATCATTAGCTCTCCGGATCTGCCGGCAACCGGTCTGGCTGGAGCGTGGATTGAGGTAGAGCCGATGGTCCTTCGGGAGGCGTTTGTCTTTCAGGCCGACAGCTCATATTTTAAGCTATGGGGTGGCTTCGATACGGCTGCGACGAATCTGAGCGCTACAGAAGGGATATTTTCCTTTGCTAACGATTCGCTGACGTTGGATTCTGATGGGCTGGTTGTCAGGGACTGCGCTGCGTTGACCGACAATGCCAGCCGACTTGAATTATCGAGCGGTTCCGCCTTGCAGACGTTTCTTCGGTCAACTGTAGCGACATCCATGCGAGGTAGTCTCTCGGGTCAGTATTTTTCGACATTCCGCGTAGCAGTTCCGGGAGAATACGACTTCACAGTGGGGCAACAGTGGATGAAGAACCTGGTCTTTGAGATGGACGGAAACAAGTTGATGGTTTCTTTTAATGTGCCGAGCGTGGGTGTGCTTGCTCCAACAGAGGTCCATTTGTGGGATCCGGGTGATGGCGTATACAATGGTTACAAATTTGCGGCGCTGGGAGCGTTGCTTGGCTCGGCTCCGGATATTGGGCCGAAAACAGCACTTCTGACAGGCTCGATTCTGCCGACCAGCGTCACAGCAGCGCTTAAGTTTGTGATCTACCGCGGATCGACTGAAACTTTCAATTGTATCGTAACTGGAACAAGGCTAGCGGCGAACTAGCAGGTGGTGGGTTGTAATTTCCGGTTGCAGATTCCGATGTGAGGCCCTAAGTTTGACACCGGAGCAAATTGATGGGACGTAATCCAAGATCAAAGTCATCGCGCCAGCACAGGCATACCGACTATTCCGCTGTGCCGGAAGTCAGGAGTGAAGATTTCCTCTTTGACCTCCTGGAGAAAGCCGATACCGGACCGTTCCTGCTGGTTCTCGATGAAGTGCAGGATCCGCATAATCTTGGAGCCTGTCTTCGTACCGCCGATGCTGCCGGAGTTGATGCGGTGATTGCTCCGAAAGACCGAGCTGTATCACTGACCGAGACTGTCTGTCGGGTTGCATGCGGAGGGGCCGAAAGTGTTCCGTATGTTCAGGTGACAAATCTTGCCCGCACTCTCAAACATCTCAAGGCTGCCGGTGTCTGGCTGGTCGGCACCAGTGATCAGGCTGAGCAGTCGCTCCATGATATTGATATGACCGGTCCGCTGGCGATTGTCATGGGTGCCGAAGGAAAAGGCCTGCGTCGGCTTACCGGCGAGAACTGCGATTTCTTAGTATCGATTCCTATGTCTGGTTCGGTTGGGTGTTTGAACGTTTCGGTTGCGACCGGTGTCTGTTTGTTCGAGGCGGTCCGTCAACGCACAAAAACTGACAGCAAGAAGTGATCGCCTCCGATCTGGCGGCGATCTTTCGGTCATACATATTGGTTGCAGAGTATGGCCTGCCCTGCTATAAATGACGGTAATTTTGACTACACGAACGGAATAACACCAAATGAATCCAACGCTCATAGCCGGTACGGTTATCGTCAACCTGGCTCTGATCAGCTACAGCATCGCCATTATTACCGAGCAGAGAAAGCACCGGGTCAGCAGGTTCGTTCTAATCTTCCTAACAACGGGAATTGTACTCGATATTGTCGCGACAATATGTATGATAATCGGTTCGCCCAACACACCCTTTTCTCTTCATGGTTTTGTGGGGTATTCTTCGCTGACCGGTATGCTGATCGATGCTATCCTGATCTGGCGATACTGGGGCAGCCACAAGGATGAAATAGTTCCCCACCGATTGCATATGTACACAAGGATAGCGTATGGTTGGTGGATTTGCGCTTATATCACCGGTGCGCTGCTGGTGATGCTGAAGTAATTGTCGAGCTACTGTGGTCTTGTTCGGTCTCAGGCGAACCGTCTCATCAGTCCCACAACTTTGCCGGCGATCCGAAACTCTGGAGACCGTCGATTGATATAGATTGGCGACATCTCTTCGTTCTCGGGCTGCAGCCGGACCCGGTTGCCTTCGGGATAATACGTCTTCACAGTCGCTTCGTCGCCAATTATTGCTACGATGATTTCGCCTTTTTTGGCGACAGCCTGTTTCCGCACAACAACAATGTCGCCATCAAAGATTCCGGCATCTTTCATCGAGTCACCGGCAACTCTTAGAGTAAACGAATCACCTTTGGGCAGGAACGATAGATCGACCACGATTTCGCTCTCGATGTTTTCGATAGCATCGATAGGCGCACCAGCGGGAACAGTACCGACCAAAGGCAGCCGTCCTGCTCCTTCGGTCAACGATTGAGTCAGCTCAAGGCCGCGGGATACGAACTCGTTTTTCTTCAGATAGCCTTTCTTGATCAGAGCGGTGAGATGTACTCTCACTCCGTTGGTCGAACTGATGCCAAATTCCTCACCAATCTCCCGAATAGTGGGAGAGACGCCGCGATTGGTGATGAGGTTCCTGATATACTCGAAAATGGCCCGTTGCCGGTCGGTTAGTTTTGGTCGTTCCATTGTCTCACCTATGATTGCAGGCACTCAGCCTGAACGATCCTTATCATATCTATCGACCAAATAGTGCTCATTTGTGTATATGTCAAGAGAAAATCGACCGACACAGTGAAATGTGATATTGGTTCTACAGGGGGCTGAGCTTCGTCAGCCGTCAATACTGTCACCAGTGAACGGCACAAAGCGTACGGGAATAATGCTCTTCTTTGTGATCTTGCCGTCAATCTTTTCAACCAGCAGCAGCTCCTGGTAATTGGTACCAACCGGAATCACCATTCGGCCACCTTCAGCCAGTTGTTCCAGCAACGGAGGCGGGATTCTGGGTGGTGCGGCAGTTACAATGATGGCGTCGAACGGAGCTTCACTTTCCCAGCCGATGTAACCATCGCCGGCCCGAACCGTAATGTTTTCATAGCCGAGCGCCTCAAGCAGGCTGTCGGCACGATGGGCCAGTAACTCGATGATCTCAATTGTAAACACCTGATCGGCCAGTTCGGCCAGGATTGCTGCTTGATAGCCGGAACCAGTGCCGATTTCGAGGACTTTTTCGCCACCATCGAGCTGCAGCAATTCCGTCATCAGAGCAACGATGTATGGTTGCGAGATTGTCTGGTTTTCGCCGATCGGGAGCGGTTGATCAGTGTAGGCGTATCGTTTATAGCGGTCCGGCACGAACTTGTGCCGCTCAACCTCAAGTAATGCTTTAAGGGTGGCTTTGTGCCGTATGCCGCGAGCTTCAATCTGGGTGGTGACCATTTTCCGGCGCGCTCGGGTGTAACTACCCTCTGATCCATTAGACGGTGAACAACTCAACAGGATAGCAGTGGCCAGGATATATGTCATACCCGTCAATAGCAGCGCTCTATTTCGGTTCACGGTATCACCTCTTCCATCGAGTCGACTTTGAATCCGTGTGATCACTTTCAATCAAATCAATGACCACACAAAACTCAACGATAATGTGATGTTAGTTTCCACAATTGACTTCTGTCTCCTGGGAGTATTATCATAATGGCAACATGAACCCTGCTAATCTCGACATATTGTTCACCAACATCGGCCGCGGCCATCCGTTCTATCTGGACGGTATCATCGAAGTTCTTTCAATCCGGGAACAAGCGAACTGTGTCTCCAGTCAACGCGATGTTTTCGATATCTCGACCGGCCTGTCCCTTGCGGCGTGGCGGCTGGCTCGCTGGTTGTATCGGAGGGGATCATCGCCGGGTATGGTAGGCTCAGTGTATCGCCGCATTCGTTCGGAGAATGATTACAATCGTCCCGGCGCCATGCTCAATTTGATGGCTGCACACCTGCGGCGTAAATATGCCGACGATAGCAATCAACTGATCGTGGCGCACCCTATCCTGGTGGCCTGTCTGCGGGGACGCACCAATCTGGTCTACCAGCACGGAGAATTAGTGACGCCATCGGAAGCAGTGGTACATGGAGCGGAGAAAATATTGGTGCCGACCGACGATGCGGCCAGACCGTTTATCCAGGTAGGGTACTCACCGGACGATGTGATTGTCTCGGGACTGTTCATTGAACCGGCACTGGTGAATTTGGCTGCCGATGCGTACGATGCACGCCTGAAACGGCTGGCATCTAATCAGCCGCTGACCGGCGCGTTCTTTTCGTCCGGAGCCGAACCAAAACATCATGTCGAACAGATTGTTGCGGCGGTTGGTTCGGTGATTCGATGCGGGGGAAAGGCAATTATTTTTGCTCAATGCGGTGGCCGACTGGCGCGGGCGATTCGAGAAGGTTTGGCCAAAGATTCCGTTCAATTGAGTGAAATTGGATCCGGTGATTCATTCCCGGCTAAACCTGAGTCGGCGGTGCTCGTTTGCTATAGCAATCGACGAGAGATTGATGTTCTCACCGCGGGGTCTTTTGAACAGTTTGACTATCTGGTGTCACCTTCGCACGAACGGACCAACTGGGCGGTCGGGCTGGGGCTGCCGATGTTTGTGATTGGTCCACCGATTGGACCATTTGCGCCGCTCAACCGAGACCTGTTGCTTAGAACTCAGGTTGCCTGTGAGTTGGATTCTGCTTATAGAGCCTGTGATCTGGGGGATATCGTTGCATCGTTACGTGCCGAGAGTGAGTTGGCTGCAATGGCCGCTCGTGGCTGGCAGCGCTATCCGATTGACGGCTTCGGAAAAGCGGTCGATTTTTTGCTTAACAACTGAGACTGCAGGTTGTACCATACTATTGATAGAAGACATGCCAACATGAATTATTATAGTGCAATTATCCTATCTGTTCTGAAGGCGACTGATTGATGCGACTGATTGGCACCGATGGCACCAAGCTCTATTCGTGGGAGCTGAAATCCGGCAAGTACCTGCTTGGGCGTACGCCCACGTGTCACTTCTTTGTTCCGGCCAAGACGATCTCCAGAAAACATGCGGAGATTGTGGTAGACGATGACGCCAACCATTGTACGCTCACTGATCTGGAGAGTCACAACGGGACTCTGGTAAACGGCGAAAAAATCAGCTCCTCGGTTCAGATCAAGACCGGCGATCGGATTATGTTCGGTGATGCTGAGTTTCGGTTGGCTGAGGATGCCGACGGCAGCACCAGAACGAGCGCTCCGGGTATCACCAGACCGGCTGAGAAGGAGCCGGAAAAGTCGGTCTTCCTCTCTATCAACGAAGCGCTGAAGCCGCTTCCGTCAAAAATAACGGATATTCCCGAACTCCTTCCAACTTTGTCGGAGTTGGCCAGAATACTGGTTCTGGATCAGCCTCGAGAGGCGATGTTGGAGCACACGCTCAGCCTTGTTGCCAAAGTCATACCGGCTGAACGGTTGGCCGTGCTGTTTACATCGGATGATCACACAGAGATTTACCCGGCTGCGACTCTTTTACCGGGAGGGAAAGACCCCGGTCATTTCACCTTATCTCGGACGATCATCGGTGAGATATTGACCAACAAGAACGCGATTTTAATTAGCGATGCGGCTGTCGATCCTCGGTTCGCTGCGCAACAGTCGATCATTCTCTCGGCACTCAAATCGGCGATGGCGGTGCCATTATTTGATGAAGGTGAAGTGCTCGGGATTCTCTACGTTGACACGACCAATCCGTTGCATCATTACAGCGACGATTACCTCAGACTATTGGCGACTTTCGGCAATATCATTGCATCGCGTATTGCCAACTATCAACTCCTCAGTGATCGCGAGGAAAAGCGTGTGATCGATGCCGAGTTGCGGCGAGCGTCGGCTATTCAAAAAAGCATGCTCACCGGTGAGGTTCCTACTCTGGAAGGATACAGCGTTCAGGCGTTTCTGGAACCTTCCCTGTCTGTTGGCGGTGATCTTTACGATGTTTGCGTTTTGCCCGATGGTCGCTTGCTTTTTCTGGTGGCCGATGTCAGCGGCAAAGGAACCGGTGCGGCGTTACTGATGTCAAACCTGTTGGCGTCATTTCGGACCTGGTACACTTCGGCCGATTTCGATCTACTGCAAATGGTCCAACAAGTTTCCGGACAGCTGCATAAGTACACGCCACCGGAGATGTTTGCCACGCTGATGATTGGTGTTGCCGATCCGGTCAGTCATCAGATTTCATTTGTCAACGCAGGACACAATCCGCCAATAATGCGACGAACAGACGGTTCTATCGAATTGCTGGAGCCGACCGGGTTCATGATTGGCGCCTTCGCTTCGGGCGACTGGGAAAACAAATCAATCAAGATGAATTCCGGCGACCTTCTGACAGTCTTCTCCGATGGTGTTACCGAAGCTGAGAACGAAAAAGATATACAATATTCCGACGAACGTTTGGAGCAGTTTCTCTCCGGTATTGAGAATACAGCCCCCGAAGAGGCCAGCCGGATGTTAGTGGCCGACATTGTGAAATTCACCGAGGGAGCTCCGCAGTCGGATGATATAACGATACTCATGATTAGAAGGGATAGATAATGCTTAAAGCCGGTCAGGATTTCGCCCACTTCAAAATAATCAGGAAACTTGGCGAAGGTGGTATGGGACAGGTCTTTCTGGCAGAGGATACGAAACTTGGCCGTCAGGTCGGTTTGAAAATCCTCGTCTCTGAGTTCTTTGACGATGCGGAGCGCCGGGAGCGGTTCACTCGTGAGGCCCGGATGGCTGCGCGGATAAATCATCCCGG
>DAOWIM010000280.1 GCA_030640905.1 bacterium | reverse complement strand
GTCACTCCAGCTACTGCCGTCGAAATGAATGATAGTACCACTATCACCTACGGCGTGGATATCGTTATCAGATGTACCCCAGATACCAGAGAGGGCAGCGGTAACCGGAGAGTCATCTATACTCCAGACAGGCTGTTCATCCGGGGAGATCGGATTGTCATCTTCGGCACAACCGGTAAAGAGCAGCGGGAGTGCGAAGATCAGGAATAGCAGAGTAAAACGAAGGCGAGGCGAACGCTTACGATTGAAAATGTTACCAATACCGTCGCTTGGAGCGGTTTTAAAAAGCATCAAGAAATCTCCCCATCAGTAGTCTTCGACCTGTTTGATTCGCTCATCGATATTGTTCCATACTTCTCGTTGGTTGGCCGTGATCGCGGCATAATTCTCATCCTTCGCCCTGCACGTAACGCCTCCATAGTGTTAGCATATATCACACGGGAGTTTATCGCAAGGGAAAAAGGGGCGGTGCATCGATGATGCGGCGCGCAGGGTCTCGCGCCCGCCGCGGCGCATCTTCGACCGCGGCGGGTCCACATCTGACGGGAGTCTTCTTTGAGATGGGGTGTGTTGCTTACGGCCATGTCGGACTTATCCTTTGCCACAGTGGGTGGCTGCGTTATCAGGGGTGGTATGGTGGGGATTTTGTGGGGGCGGCAGGGCTACTGCTGTCGACTAACGTCCCGGCCATTGGGTGGGGCACGTGTCGAGCCAGCTCCGAAAGATAGGAAAGGCAGAACCGCTAAATGGTTCTGCCTTACTTGGCTTAGCTGTTAACCTTGCGGCGATCCCTGAGGAATACTAATCGTCTTTGATCCCGCAACACCTTTTGCTATAGCAAAACCGGATATTCCAGACAATATTGGCAACCCGGCTTCCGCTGAAATAACACTCGTCAAAAGAAGTATGCTCAAAATCGTCACAATAAGAATGGCAATTAGAACCTGGCCATAAGTTGTCCAAAATTCATTACGCCTTTGCAGGTATTCGGAATAGCCCTCAAGTACATGACGTGGTAAGTCGTCACCATACCGCCCCATCTTCCGGTCTCGGTGGGCAAGCTCATGCCAAATTGGATGATCAAACAAGCTGTTTTCGACTCGGAAGGCAATTAGGTTTCTACCAAACCAGATGATTGCCGTAACCACAGCAAGTCCCACCATGCCAACTAATATACATAGCCAGAATAAAAGGGTTTCATTCAATTGAGTTCCTCCTTTCATCAACAATTCTTGTTATTTGTTTACCTTTTCGCAAACTACATCATGGCCCTTGTGGTCGCTCGTACCCCTATCCTCAGAAGTCCTTAATCGGCAGCAGCGCATCACCCGTTTGCGAAGCGTGTCTCTTGATTCGTTGAATCACACCCGGCAATGATATGGAGCCAGAGAGTATCAGATTGTAAATATGACTGTAATCCAATAGGAGCATAGGAGTGCGATCACGAGACGCCCCGTCTATCGCTACCTTCGAGAAGCCAGCCATGGAGACAAAGATACCCATTGTATTGTCAGCCATGCGCATAATCTTTGACATAAAACTGTCTACATCCGTTACTCCGGTTTGCACCTTTGTAAACTTCGTCTCGACCAGATAGGTGGTTCCTTCAAGGGATAATGAGCCGTCAATCTGCCGCCCTTTGACATTGTAGCGGGGGCGGGATGTGATTTCGAAGAAACGCGTAAGATCGTAGAACCACTGTTCAAAAGCGTATCCGCCTTCTTGGGTGCCCTGTATCGGAATCAGTTCAGTCAGGCTGTCTGACAATTTCTGCAAGGATTGCTCGGCCGCAAGAATCTCTTGTTGGCGTTCTGATGCTTCCTTGCGACGTCGTTCCTGATTCTTCGTATCACGAACTTGCCGGTTTAACCTATTTACCTCCAACTTGATCCGCGCAACCGCGTTGTGAGCCGCAGATATCTTCTCTGCTGAATCCTCCCAGCCCTCCAAATCCGGAAAATGCTTCATCTCTGCGAGTGATCGAGCCATTTCGAGAACCGCGGCGTGGCCACTATTGTCGTTGATCTGCAACAGTTCTGGGAATAGGCGATTAAGAAAGACCCTTTTTGATTCGTCACCGTGCCATGTCGCAAGCTGTGTTTGAGATATTTGGTGTTGCTGCAAAAACAGTCGCAGCGCGGGCTTCCGCCAGAACGCCTTTAAGCAAGCATCCTGAGTCAGCTCAATGAATGATGGTGTGAGTTTCTTTCTCATTCGGTCACAACATTTCTCTTCGGCCACATGGCCAACACCTTAGGGGTTGCTATTCCCATTCCATCTGTCATCATTATTCTCATCATCCTTCGCCCTGCAAATAGCGCCTCCTTAATATTAACATATATCACGCGAGAGCTTATCGCAAGGGAAAAAGGGGCGATGCGTCGATGATGCAGTTCGCTGACATCTTAACTATCTGCCAGACAAGAGCGGCGGGTCACACGAATTCACTTGCATGAATCCGCAAGACCCGCCGCAACGTGCGGTTGGAAAGGGGTGGGGCACCCGTCCGTAGCTTGTCAGGTTGCAAGCAACCATGACCTACGGTGACGGCGGGGGCCTACATCTTGTATCTCCCACGCGCCTCACCCCCAACATATTGGCGGGCACTGATTTTCTTTATCTTTTCTGTAAATTCGACTTGACAGGTGCACAAATGTGCAGTATCCTTACTCAAAGCCGATATTAAACACAAAAGAAAGGATAAATCAAATGGCCGACATCAATTACCCACCGCGGGGCGCACGCACGCCACGGTCGGAGATGCGCCAAGGCGTGCGTATCGTCGACCTCGGCGCATCGTCGACCGCGGATAAGTTCATGGTCGAGCTGGTTGAGGATTATGCCTTCAGCCCGCCGGAAGGCCCCGTGGGGGCTTTTAGTACAGATATTATGACCGGCGAAGAGTTCTATTATCTCAACGCCGCCAGTTGCCCCGACTGCGGGGCCGGGATGGTTCGTCAGGGACTTTGTTTTGCCTGCCCGGTGTGCGGTTTTGGCGGTTGTGGCATGTGAGGTCGCGGACTGATGCTGGTTGGGTGCGTTGAAAACTATTTACGAAAGGGCTATTGGGCGATGCAATTGGGTGACTTATCAAAATGGGGAATTCCGTCACGCATAATTGAACTGTGGCGGCAACGACAGGGCGAGGCGCTGCTGTCGGTCCAGAGTCGGGCGATCCGAAAAGGGTTGCTCGGTGAGAATGATCGAGAAAATGGAAACGATAGCGTGCGGATGTTGATCTCGGCGCCGACTTCATCGGGCAAATCATTCTGTGCTGAGATGGCGATGGTGAAAGCGTTGGTGTCCCGTCGCAAAACGGTGTTGCTTTTTCCGCTCAAATCGTTAGCCGAGCAAACCTACCGGCTTTATAACGAAACCTACGCGCCACTCGGAGTGAAATGTTTGATAGCAACCGGGGATCATCCGGAGAACGATCGACGATTCCGGGAGGGTGACTATCAGGTAGCGATTGCTATCTACGAAAAATTCAACCTGCTGTTGACCGAATCGCTTGATGCTCTGAAAAATACCGGCCTGATCGTGCTCGATGAAATCCAGACGGTCGCCGAACCGGGTCGGGGGGCGCTTCTGGAACTATTGATAACCAAGATTCTAGCTTCGGTGTATGAACCATCGTTGGTGGCGCTCTCGGCGGTGATAGGCGACAGCGAACGTTCGGCCGGATGTCTGGCCGACTGGCTCGGGGCGACACTGGTAGAAGAATCAACACGGCCGGTTGATTTGATTCGGGGAGTGGCGGCGGAAGGGTCGTTTAGGTTTCGTTCGTACAACGATGGCACCGATGGTTGCCAGGAGTTTGTTCGGATCGAGGCGGGCGATGATCCTTTTGAATGTTTTGTCCGGCAGTTGAAAATTGATAGCGGCCCAACTCTGGTTTTCCTGAAATCGCGAGCCGACACGGTGCGGTATGCTTTCAAGCTGGCCAGTTCGGTAGGCTGGGACGAAGCCAAGACGGCGCTGGCACGATTGAGCGGTGAGGAACCATCGTACCTGATACGATCGTTGTCGCAGGCGCTGGGCCGAGGCGTCGCTTTTCACAATTCCGATCTGTCGCCATACCAGCGGAAAATTATCGAGGAGGGGTTCGTTCGCGGCGAGATCAAAACTGTCTTCTCAACGACCACTCTCGCAATGGGGGTCAACCTTCCCGCCGAAACCGTCTATCTGGAAACGGCCAAATATTCGTCGGGAGAATACAACGGGCGACCATCGCTGGTGCCAGTCAGTCGGTCGGAGTTTGATAATATGACCGGTCGAGCCGGACGGCTGGGATTGCAGGATGGCAGCAAACCGGGACGGGCGATTATTCTGGCCGAGAGCGAGTTTGACCGGGAAATCCTCTGGGAAAACTATATTGCAACCGAGAAGGCTGAGCCGATAAAATCCGCTTTTGAAACAATGCCGCTGGCCGATTGGCTGCTTAATTTGATCGTCACTTTTGGTCACGGCGTTTCGGGACTTTTTCAATCAACACTCTATGCCGCGGTTGAGGGCATGACAGGTCAGAGCCTGACAGGTCAGGGTGGCAGGTCACACGAATTCACTGGCGTGAATCCGCAAGACCTACCGCAACATTGTGTTGAAACTTCTTCAACATGCCCTAAGGGGCTCGCCCCTTCTAACGTTGAAAGGGAGATGGCCTATCTTGTGGCGCATGGTTTTGTCTGCAAGAAAGATATCTCCGGTACGACAATTTCGGGCGACGATTATTTCCCGACAGCCTTAGGACAAGCCGTAGCACGAACCGGGCTGCCGGTAGCGGCGGCGGTTTGTTATCTCGATAAGCTCGACACCGACCGTCCGGAAACACCGTTTGGCTGGACAGCACTGGCCTTGAGTTCGCCGCACTGGGTTTTGCCTCCGGGGATTTTGTCCCGATCGGAACAGAGGCACAATATGCCGCTGAAATCTCTTTATCAATTGTTCGACGACCGAGTGACGGAAACTCGTTTTCTGATCGGCCATGATTACCAGCGTGAACCGCTGCCGTATCGCGTGGCGGCATCGTTGAAAGCATTGTTGCTGCTTGATGAATGGAGTCGATTGACGCCGGTCCGGAGACTGGAAGAACGATACCAGCTCCATCTGGGGCAGATCATGCATCTGGGTGAAACCGCCGGACATCTGGTCGCATCGCTGGCAACTTTGATTACGGCAGTCGATGCTGAGACACTGGCGGGGCGTCAGTTGAACGCTCTGGCTTTTTCTTTTCGCACCGGGCTACCGATAACGCTGCAGGAACTTCACCAACATTTGGGCGATATCCTGAATCGTTCCGATTTTGCCGCTCTGCAGAAAGCAGGGATCAACATCCTTTCCGATCTGGCCGATACGCCGGTGACCGAATTGGCACAGCTAATAAAAGGGGACTACAAATTGAAGCAGATTACCGACAAATTGCAAACTCTAAAGGAGGAGATTAATATGTCGTTACATGGTACTACTTCCGCCCCCCGACTCGATGTCAACAGCGCGGTAGCTTCGGTTGTGCCGGAGTTGGTTGAGATCGACGGCAGCCCCGATGGTGAACGTTACCTGGTCAAGATCAATGGTTTTCCAATCAAGCTGACGGGAAAGTCGTTTAAGTATTTTGCCAAGCTGGCTTGTTCGCGGGCCAAAGGTGACGCCGGATGGATCTACAAGGAGGATATCGAGGTTGGTTTTAATCAGGCTCGTTATCTGTATCGGATGAAAAACGAGGTGGGCGCCAGTCTCAATTTCGCCTGGCCGATGATTGAGAATAATCGGCTCGGTTACTACCGCTTAAATGTTGACCCGGCCAAAATCCAGATCAATCTGGATAATCTGAGAAGCCACCCCGATTATGAGGTGCGCGTTCTGGCGGGTAATCAGACCCCGGGAACAGTGAATTGAACAAGCTACCGGTAATCACCATCTGAGCAAGCCCTGTATCTTCAACGCCAGTGGGCATAAAGCCGGCAGGGAACCCCTACCCCTGTCGGCCTTGTTATAATTATTAGGACAATCACCCGGCCAGCAAATATGTACCGGTCATAAAAGGACTAACTATTTGACATCCAGCCCCGCACCTGCTTAGCTTGTTGTTCAGGGCCGGTTGAAAAGGCCGATACAGAGGTTATATATGCTGATCAAGAGCAAGAACAGACTGCCGGTACTGGCGTCGGACAAACTCGATGAATTCCCGGTCCTGCCACTCAGAACAGGGGTGCTTTTTCCAGGGACGATGTTGACCATCCATGTTGGTCGCGCCGAAAGCCTTTACCTGGTTAAGTATTGTGTCGACGGTGGGCGTAAACTGATTGCAGCTCATTCACCGATGCAATCGGCCGGGAACGATGCCTGGCCGGTTTGTCAGGTTGCAACTCTGGCTATTGTTCGCGACAGCAGACAGGGACCGGGCGAATCGTTGCTGGTGACAATCGAGGGTATCCAGCGGGTAGTGATAAATGAGTTGGTGGCTGACGAACCATTTCTGAAAGCTACCGCCAACTATCTGGCGCCGCCAAAATCGACATCCTCCCAACTGAAAGATCAGATCAGCAACGTTACCGAGATAGTCGATCAAATTACACAGTTGGACCCGACCTATTCTCCCGAGCAGCTTCACATCCTGAAACGCGACAGCGACGACGCCGCAACCTTGGCGGATAAGACCGCATCGATCTTCCATCTGCCGTTAGCCAGCAAACAGGAATTGCTCGAAGCGATCAGTCCGAAAGAACGACTAAAACGCCTGCTGTTTCATCTCAATGTCGAGTTGGACAAAGCGGCAACGATTCATAATATCAACGCGAGCGCCAAGAAGGCCGTCGAAGAAGACCAGCGCAATCTATTCCTGCGGCAGCAACTCAACGAGATTCGCAAACAGTTGGGTGAAGATTTTGCCGAGGAAAAGGAAGCTTCCCGAATCAGGAAGACAATCAAGAATTCACCGCATCTGCCCGCCGAGGTAGCCTCACGGGCAATGATCGAAGCCGACCGCCTTTCCCAGATTACTACCGCCTCAGCCGAATTTGGCGTTACCAAGAACTATCTCGACTGGATACTGGCTCTCCCCTGGGAACGAACCTGCCCGGAAGATTACAATATTACTGATGTCGAACGCATACTCTCCAACGAGTTTTTTGGACCGGATACACTCAAGGAACAAGTGCTGCAGCGTCTGTCGGTCAGAAAACTGATGGGAGGAGTCAACGAAGGCCCGACCCTATGTCTGGTCGGTGCGCCCGGTACCGGGAAAGCTTCGTTGGCCAAAGCAATCGCCAAGTCGCTGGGCAAAGAGTTTATTCGTATCTCCGTAGGGGGAATCGCTGAGAGCTCTGAGATCAAGGGAACATCGCGAACATTCCTGGGCGCCATGCCGGGCAAGGTCATCCGCACGCTACGTGATGCCGGCACCTGCGATCCGGTGATCCTGATTGAGGATATCGATTACTTCAATATCGACAACGACTCATCGGTCAACATGGCTCTGCTGGAAGTTATCGATGTTCGCAAGAACGCAAAATTCCTCGATCACTATCTGGGCGTGCCGTTTGATCTGAGCAAGGTTTTCTTTATCTGTTCGGTTCGTTCTTTTGAAGATATCCCGGAGCAGTTTGTTCAGCGCCTTGAGATTCTTGAGTTCCCCGGATATATCGAAAGAGAAAAAATTACTATCTCCAAGAAATACCTGATCCCCCAACTGCTCAAGAAACATGGAATAACACGATCAGAGCTGAAGTTCTCCGACAAAATCCTGGCAAAGATTATTACCGGGTATACTCAGGAATCGGGACTGCTGGCGTTCTCGCAGCAGATCGAAAAAATCTGCCGCAAAGTTGCTCTCGCTAAGGCCGAAAAGGGAAAGAACCACTGGCAGATTACCGAGAAGAATCTGGAATCGTATCTCGGACCAACGCTGTTTATC
>DAOWIM010000080.1 GCA_030640905.1 bacterium | reverse complement strand
GCGCGCGCGGAGGAAAGTAGATCATTCCTGAGTCCCTCGGCTCGTTTCATCGCAATTTTGCTGGATCCGATCAGTTTTCTATAAGTCGGTTTGTCAGGTTCGATACTACCATCGTTAAGAATCCGCCGCAGCGTTTTGAGCGATACCAACGGGGCCTCAAGATCATGAACAATCAGCGAGACAAACTGAAGAGTCTTTTGTTCGTGAGTTGTCGGTTCTGTTTGTTTGTCTTTTTGCAACCTCTGTGTCACAGGTACTCCAGATATATCTATTGTTTGCGCCGCCCGAAGAACCGTCTGATGTTCTATTATGGTTTCTATCGGCAGCCAGCTGGATAACTAAAATGGCTTTTTATTACTGATTCCCGGCAAACCAAAGCGGTTTGGCTGCAGCAACTTGCTTCAAGACAGGAGCCTCAGGAGGGAGATCGTCCCTTGGGTTTTTCGAACCGACCTCAAAAGTTGACATGGACAAATTTAAATGTGCCCGCCCCGGTGGAACGCCTCGTACCAACGGTGTCGGTACCTGTACCATCGTAACCCAAGCTTACCCCGGTCGCTTTGCATATCTGGCCCATGTGACGCCAACCGATGAAACTGCAGCGGTTTAGACTTTTTCCAACGCCTGCTCGATGTCAGCCTTCAGATCTTCAAAGTCTTCAATCCCGACAGAACATCTCGCCAGCTCATCCTTTATTCCCGCTTTTTCTCTTTCGGATTTGGGAACACCGGCATGAGTCATTAAAGCAGGAGATTCCATCAATGATTCAACACCGCCGAGAGAGACGGCCAGAGTATTGAGCTTAACATTATCCAGCAGAGCTTTAGCTCCCGCTAAACCTCCTCTTACTCCAAAAGATATCAATGCCCCAGGACCTCGCATCTGCTTTTTTTCTCCGACAAGATGATGCATCGGATGATTTTCATGACCGGGATAAATTACCCATTCTATCTTCTCATGATTTGCGAGGAAGTCTGCCATTCTTTTTGCACTTTCCTGCATTTTCTCCATTCTAATGCCAAGTGTCTTTACACCGTTAAAAAAGAGAGCTGCATCATGAGGAGACAAAACCCCACCGATGTTTACAATAATATTTCGTAGAACATTATAATCTTCTTCGGTTTTTGCGATGATTATCCCCCCAACAGCGTTGGCATGCCCTCCTATTGATTTTGTCATAGAATGGAGGACAAAATCAGCTCCCAGATCAAGGGGATTCTGCAGGTACGGGGAGCAAAATGTATTATCAACAACCAGAGGAATTCCCTGTTTGCGGGCTATGGCTGAAATCTTTGAGATATCGGTTATTGCCAGAGTGGGATTGGCGGGAGTTTCAATGTAAATCAGCCTGGTATTCGGTTGCACTGCTTTCTCGACATCGTCAGCATGTGACGTATCCATGAGAGTTGCCTGAACGCCCCATTTCTTGTAGAAGGAGGGGTTTTCCAGTATTGTTCTGGAGGGACCATACATGGAGGCAGTTGCGATAACATGACTATCTTTATCAAGAAAATGATAGTAAACCGCATTTACTGCCGCCATGCCTGAAGCTGTTGCAATCCCCCCAAAGCCACCTTCAAGTTTAGCAATTTTCTTTTCTAACGCATTGACTGTGGGGCTGGAAAGCCTGGAATATATTCCTTTTTTATCTCTGCTTGCGAACCTTTCAGCTCCATCATCACAGTTTTCAAAAGCATAAGTTGAGGATTCTTCTACAGGAGGGTTAACCGGGCCTGAATGTGCATGATAACCTGCATGCACGGCATTAGTATTGAATCCTGGGTTATGATTGTCACTCATTCTAAATCATCCTTCCGTAAGATCAGTCATATAATAGCATCTGAGTTTTATTAAGACAAATATATGTGATTCAACCATCAAGACCAAAGGTTTCATGCCGCCTGACCGAACGACTCAGGCAATTAGAGCATTCACCATAGAATGGTCGCCGATCTTACCACCAAACTTGTTTACCGTCCTCAATGCTGAAAATGCGTTCTTCCTCATCGGCGCCTTTTTCTACCACCCAGTACAAACCACCGGAAGGGACATTCTCAAACTTAAGCGGTTGGTTTGTCGCTGTGGCTGTACCGATCGATTGCCAGCCGTAATCGTAATAGGATAGTTCGTACTCGGCGCCCTCTTTCAGAAATGACTTTTCGATCCCTTCCTCCGAGCCTTTCTGGTTTCGCTTGGTGGTAGAAGTCAATCTGGCCGTTATCAATATCGAGGTGTCAGCAAGGAATATCTGCTGTGTTTCGTCATCGTTTAAGAGAAACGGCACACCGACTGGAACGTTTTCTTCATCAACGTACAGAGTCGGCAGGTAAACTACGTCTGTGCCCATCTCTTTGAAGGTGGCCTTGTTGCCGGAGACTCTTGCCCAATTGATCGGCTTCCATTCGCCTGAGTTGAATACGGAGAGATAGGCGATGTCAATCGAGTCCGGAATCGGGTCGGAGAAATCTATAACGGGATTTGCCACCGTCAGGTAATCTGCGGTCACATCACGGTAGTAACGACCTTTCAGCCAGCGGGGGACAGCTTCCTGTTTTCTCTCCTGGAATTTAAGATTCTCTTTCTGCTGCCCGAAAGTTTTACGATAAATCTTTGCCGCTTTGTGAGAGAGACGGTACTTACCCGGATTGGCTTCGGCGCCCATAAACGGGACGACGCTGCCATCACGAAGCAGGATCGCATTCCACGCGTGGTTGTTACCGGTGTTGGCCCAGTACGGCGTATAGTCCGAAGTCACCGCGATGCCATTGGCTCGCATGGCGTAAATCGTGATGTTGGTCATATCCTCACAACGCCCCAGACCGCCCTCTAACATTTCCGAGAGACCCTGATCGGTCGGGTGATAATACCAACGAGGGTCAAAACCAAACCACGACTTTATGTCGTCATTGATCAACACCGCCGCTTGTACCGGATCGGACGGGTCGGTCATGCTGTCGGCGATACTCTCGTACTTGTCAAGAAACGCCTTGCGCCACGGTTCCAACGGTTCGTTGCTTCCACGGTAGGGGAGAACGTATTCGCGGAACTGTTCGTAGGTAAGGTGCTGCGCCCACGGTTTTTCCTGCCAGGCGCGGAAAGCGAAGTCGATTTGCTTGATGAGAAAGTCGGCCGTTATCGTCTCGGCATCTTTGACGATATCTTTCTTGTCATAATCAATCTCACCTCGGCTGGCTTCGATTGAATCGGCAGCCGATGTCAACTCAGCGTAGTCGGCAAAGCTGGTGACATTGAATTCGATTGTCACATCAGAGCTGTCGTGAAGATAATAGGTCACGTAGCTGTGGTCTTCCATGTTGCCGATCAGGTAGTATGCGGCTTGCAGCTTGAGTGAATCACCGACTTCCTGATAGTGGGCGATAACTTTTTCAAGTTCGGGACGATTCTCACCGGCAGCCTCAAGTACCTCAGTGACACCTGGCGGGTAACGGTCAAACATGCCGCACCCGCTGAGAGCAGCCAGCACAATAAAAGTAACAATAGAAAGAATTGTGGTTTTGCGTCGAACTGTTAGCACTATAACCTCCTTGGAATTTCTGTTAGTACATTGTAGGTGTAAAGTTCTCACGGGTCAACCGAGAATTGGGAGGTGGTTGTGGATAGAGCTGTTGAGTAGATGGGGGCTGAGAAGCGGTAGTATTGCCATTACTGGCGTGACCTTCGAGCTTTTGATTTGGTCCGTGCTGGTTTGCGAGTCAGAATGTCCTTCTGCTTTATCTTTCGGTTGATGTCCTTTTCAACAAATATCCGCCTGCCGGTGAACGGGTCTTCTTCCGTATAGTACATCAGGGCAGAGTATGTCGAGGGGAGCGGTGTGAAAATCTGAACCTGTTCCGGGTTTATTCTAAGATGTTGCGAAGTGTATGCCTTTAGTTGTTGCATCTCCACTTCGGTGCATCCGGGGTGAGCGGCGATCAGGTAGTATGTCAAAAACTGATCCTTCTCGCCGTGTGAAACAGCGGCTGAGAACATGGCGTTGAATTGCGACAGCGCAGCAGTGCCCGGCTTGCCCATCAATCTGAGGACGTTCTCGTCGGTATGTTCCGGCGCAACTTTCAACTGTCCCGAAGTATGTTTGTTTACCAACTGGTTGAGATATTTCCGACCAAACTGTTTGTCTTCAATTATCAAATCGTACCGAATGCCACTGGCGATGAAGACTTTCTTTACACCTTCTATGGCCGCAAGCTTCCTTAGCAGGCTCATCTGTTGGCTGTGGTCGGGTTTCATCAGAGAGCAGATGGTTGGATAGACACAACGTTTGTCTTCACAACAGCCCTTGCGAAGTTTCTTGTCGCACTCGAATCCATACATGTTGGCCGTTGGCCCACCGGCATCACTGATGATTCCCTTGAATTTTGCGTGTGAACCGAATCTCTTCGCTTCGTTTACAATTGACTGCTCCGACCGCCACCGTACCGTCTGTCCCTGATGGACGGCAATCGCACAGAAATTGCACTCGCCGTAGCATCCCCGGTGCGTTGCCAATGAAAACCTGATAGTGTCCAGCGCTTTTACACTGCCGAATTTCTGGTAGTATGGATGTTGCTCAAGCGTGAACTCGGTTTCGTACACCTCATCCAACTCTTTTTGTGAGAGATAACTTCCGGGTGGGTTCTGGATCAGATACCTGGTGTCACTTTTTTGATATAACCCTTTGGCCGTTATGGGATCGTTATTGGTGTAGAACGTGTGGAACATATCGGTGAACTGTGATTTGGAAAGCCGGACTTCGTCAAACGACGGCAGCTTAAGATAGCCCTCTGGTGGTTCGTTCGAAATATAGCAAACTCCGTTTATCGTTCGCCAATCTTTGTTTTGCTTGAAGGCGTTGGCCATTTGCAGAGTCGCTTTTTCGCCCATGCCATAAATCAGAGCATCCGCTTTGGCATCGAACAGAATTGACTTTCGTATCTTGTTCGACCAATAGTCGTAATGCGCGACTCGCCTCAGGCTGGCTTCAATCCCCCCGAGGACAATCGGTTTGGTATTCTTGAAGTACTTGCGAATGAGGTTGCTGTACGCTATTACTGCCCGATCCGGGCGTCGGTTATTGATTCCGCCCGGAGTGAAGTCGTCCGATTTCCGTTTCTTCTTCGACGCCGTGTAGTTGGCCACCATCGAATCGACTGACCCGCCGCTGACACCCCAGAACAGTTTCGGTTCACCGAGACGCGTGATATCTCGTTCGGATGATAACGTGGGCTGAGCAATGATCCCGACACGAAAACCATTGTCAAAGAGATACCGTCCGATAACCGCGATGCCAATAAAGGGCGAATCGATATAGCTGTCGCCGGAGATGAGGATGATGTCGAGTTGGTCCCAGCCGAGTTGTTCCAACTCGTCTCTTGTGGTCGGTAAGAATTGCATAGTCAGCCCAAGGTACGCCACCGGCGCCAGTCGGCCAAGAGATTACAGCTACTAAAACGGTTTTGCTCTTCCTCTTCCATCCCATGCGGATAATTACTTATTTCAGTGACTGCGGTTCGCCACCTAGTTCAAACAGTATCGAATCCCCCGCGTGATCATACTTTATTGTCATAAAGTGGCCATAATCCGGTATGCCCCTCAAGATGACAGAACTATCAGTGGTATCAACTCCAAAGAAGTCAACCTGGTACATGAGACTATCAGGAGTCGCGATCGTCGTCAACGCAACACGGTTGAGACTGTCGATGGCAAATTTATGAACATACCCCCAGCCAGTAGTACACCACGACCAGAGAGTCACCACTTCGGGCACACTATCCTGGTCAAGATCAATAATCCTGAAGTCAGTGTCGTCGTGGGATTCGTGCGCTTCTCCCCACAGTATGCTTGTTTGATAGGGCACGGTGATTGTTTGATAGGTCGTGTCCATTACCGTTTCAAGTAGCCCCAATATTATTGCGAATCCACGGCGGCCAAAGCCTGAGTATTCACAGGAATCGGAAATATACAATTGCAAGAACAAGGCTTCGTTGGCATAGATCTCTTTAAAACATGGATCCGGCTCGGAACTCATAGTCGGCGTGCTGAGGATCGTCGATATACCAGCGACGAGCAGTATGGCATAGGTAAGTATCTTCAACTGAATCATTTATTGGTGTCCTCCTCTTCCAGGCCTGTTTGGCATCGTTGCGGTCATAATTGCCTCCTCTGATAATCTATGCCAAGACTAGCCACATCGCAAGAAGAACTGGCTTCCTCTTCTATCCCAAGGGGCGGGGCGCCCCATGCTCCCGCCCGTAACTAGTAACCCTATAGCCAGTTAGAGCGACGCAACGGCCGTAAGGTGGGAGCATGTGAGCCGATTAAGCGGACAGAATGCATGTCTGACGACAAGCAGCAGATTGTGACACTCGGGCCGGGCAACAACCTCAGCGAAATATACTGAAGACAAGGGGCATATCGTGTCGGTTAGTCTTGACAAATCTCGCCTGGAACGAGATACTCGCAGTACCAGACAGTGATTGTTTACCCCATTGAGTCGGATTGCCTCCGACAGAAAGGTATTGAATCTGTTAGGACTACAATGACCCCGTGCTCCTCTGCGAACAATAGGGTGTTTGTCCATATTTATTCAGCAGGTTGTTATGAAAATGAACCATATTAGCATACATGAAGTTGGTCCGCGTGATGGTCTTCAGGTAGAGCAGGCTGTTGTGCCGCTGGAAGAGAAAATCAGATGGGTTGATCGGATGATGACCAGCGGTATTGATATCATCCAACTCGGATCGTTTGTTAACCCCAAGTATGTTCCCCAGATGGCTGCCACCGACGAACTATTCAGGCACTATGCCACGCCTGAGAATAAACCGAGTCAGGTAGTTTTTTCCGGTCTGGTTCTCAACGAACGAGGACTTGAGCGAGGAATGGCCTGTGGCGTGGAGATGTTCTGCATGGGCGTTTCAGCTAGCGAAACACATAGCCAGAAAAACACCCGCATGAGTCCTGCCGAGGCGCTTAGTCGAATAATCCCTATGGCAAAATCCGCAGTCGACTCAGGCAAGCGGGTACAGGTATCAGTTCAGTCCGCCTTTGGTTGTGGGTTTGATGGAGTCATTCCCCGTGATAAGGTGCTGGGAATTGTGAAGGAGTATCTTGCTGCCGGAATTAAAAACATTTCACTGGCGGATACAGCGGGTCATGCCAACCCGATGCAGGTGGAAGAATTGTTTGCCGCCATTGGCGAGCTTGATCCGGACGTTCAACTGGCGTGCCATTTTCACAACACCTACGGCCTGGGGCTGGCCAACTGTTACGCCGCGATGAAGACCGGTGTTTCGTTCATTGAAACGGCCACCGGTGGCCTGGGAGGATGTCCGTTTACCAAGCTTCCTGCCGGTAATGTCAGCACCGAAGACCTGGTTCATTCGCTGCAACGAATGGGTCTTCGCAAGGATATAAATCTTGATAGTCTGCTGGACGTAGCCAGAGACGTCAGTAAGTTTTTCGGTCGAGAGTTGCCGGGTTCGGTATTGAAGTCCGGTTCGATAGTTGATTTCAAACAAGGATAAGAGAATAATTATGAAGTTGCTGGAAAATGTTCGCGTCCTTGACATGACTAATGTTCTGTCCGGACCGTTTTGCACTCTTCATCTGGCCCTCCTTGGTGCCGAGGTGATAAAGATCGAAGTACCCGGTGTGGGTGACCTGGCACGCAGGCTGGGCAACGTACCTGAGTTGAACCAGAAGCTGATGGGAACATCGTTTCTTGCCCAGAACGCCAACAAGAAATCTATTACCCTCAATCTCAAGAAGGAAGAGGGCAAAGAGATTTACCGGAAGCTCCTGAAAACGGCAGATGTGGTAGTGGAGAATTTCCGCCCCGGTGTCATGGGCCGTCTCGGATTTTCATACGAAGAGATGAGCCGGATTAACCCGCGAATCGTCTACTGTGCAATCTCAGGTTTTGGGCAGACCGGTCCGGATGCCAAAAAACCGGCCTACGATCAAATCATTCAGGGACTATCAGGCGTTATGGATGTCAACGGCGACGAACGGCTGCATCCGCTGAGGGCGGGGTTCCCTCTCTGTGACACAGTCGGCGGACTCAATGCTGCCTTCGCGGTTATGTCGGCGCTGTATCACCGGGAACATACCGGCGAGGGACAGCAGATCGATATCTCGCTGCTTGATTCGATAATGCCATTGATGGGCTGGGTGGCTGCCAACCTTTTAATCGGTGGCAAGGACCCGGCGCCTATGGGTAATGACAACTTCACGGCAGCACCATCCGGAGCGTTCAAAACTAAAGATGGTCATATCAACATTGCAGCCAATCAACAGAAGCAGTGGGAAGACCTGACCGATGAGGTCGGGTTGCCCGAACTCAAAACAGACCCTCGGTTCCAGGAGCGTGACACGCGTAAAGCTAATCGCAAGGAACTGACACCCATCCTGGAAGAGAAGCTGACACAGCAGACGACCACTCACTGGGTCGAGGTGCTCAATGCGAGAGGGATTCCTTCCGGTGATATCCTCAGTCTGCTCGATGCGCTCACCAGCGATCAGATCAAACATCGCGAAACGATAGTGAACGTCAACGAACCGGACCTGGGTGATATTCAGTTATTTAATCTGTCGGCCAGGTTCTCACAGACACCGGCCAGCATTGATTTACCACCGCCACAGCTTTCGGCTCATACCGAAGAGATCCTCAGCGGGCTTGGCTACTCAGCCACTCAGCTACAGGAGCTAAAGGATAAGTCGGTAGTATAGACAGAATATGAGAACCCTTCAGATAGCTCAGGAGCTTTCCTAATGGGAATGACATACGTTCAGAAAGTGATTGCACGAGCCTGCGGCAAAACCTCCGCGGAGGTAGGCGAGGTCGTGGAGCCCGAAGTTCATCTGGCCATGTCGCACGAAAACGGTGCTCTGGCTATGACCCAGTTTTTGGAAATCTACAAGGGGACGGATTCTCAGGCGAATGTCTGGGACCCCGATCGAATCGCGATCATTTTTGATCACAGGGTCCCGGCAGAGAGTTCCAAGACAGCCACCAACCAGAAACGTCTCAGAGCTTTTGTGTCGCAACAAGGGATAACAAAGTTTCACGATATACGTGGCGACGAAGGTGGGATCTGCCATCAGATACTGCCGGAAAACGGTTACGTTCGTCCGGGCTGTGTCGTTCTGGGAACAGACAGCCACACGACCAGCCATGGTGCGCTTGGCGCATTGGCCTTTGGAATCGGGGCAACCGAGATGGCGGCCGTCTGGGCGCTCGGACATATGCTTAATGTTGAAGTGCCCGGAACAATCAAAGTTAATGTGAATGGACAATTCCAGCCCGGGGTTGGACCAAAAGATTTGATTCTGTATTTGATTGGCAAGATTACATCCGAGGGTGCCAATTTTAAAGTGCTTGAGTTTCACGGCGAGACTATCAGAACGATGTCCACCTCAGGTCGTCTCGTAATTTGCAACATGTCGGTCGAAGCAGGGGCAACCTCGGGGATCGTCCCGCCCGATGAAGAGACGCTGCGCTATTTGAAAGAAGAAGCGGGCGTTACCGACAAGATTGAAATCTACGGTCCTGACGATGATGCCGTCTACGAACGAGTGGTCGAGATCGATGTCTCGACGCTGGTTCCGCAGATAGCCTGTCCGCACACGGTCGATAATGTCAAGACGATTGACCAGGTGGTCGGAACAAAGATCGATCAGATTGTTATCGGTTCCTGCACCAACGGTCGCCTCGATGATATCGAGACAGCCGCCAGAATACTCAAAGGTAAGAAGGTGGACCGTTCCACCCGCATGCTCGTTTTTCCGGCCACGTGGCGTATCTATATGGAAGCGATGCGGCAAGGTTATCTGGCTGATCTGGCCGAGGCCGGTGCTGTGTTGTGCAATCCGGGTTGCGGCCCATGCCTCGGTGTGCATCAAGGAGCGCTCGGCGACAAAGAGGTTGCGCTGGCTACAACAAACAGG
>DAOWIM010000174.1 GCA_030640905.1 bacterium | reverse complement strand
GCCAACATATACAGTCCAACCAGCAGGGCGACAATGCCGAGATATTTCTTAAACCGTGGAAAGAACCCGAGCTCGGGCGTGAGACGATCCAATCCGCCGCCAAAGACACCATAAGCAATCAACAGCAGCGCGGCCAGCATCACACTGACAACCGGGGCTACAATTGGCTGCAGGAAGTAGATGGCCATCATCAGAAGAACAAAACCAAAGAACTTCTTGACCGATTCCATCCATGTCCCGGAGTTCGGCAGAGCGTTGATGGCCGATGAAAAAGTTCCGATCAACACATACAGGGTTCCAAGTCCGAGAGCAAAAATGAACAGCACCAAGAAACCAAACACCGGCGAACCAGCCGTTGCGACATACAGCAGAATACCAGCCACAAACGGCCCCACACAGGGCGAGACAACCAGGGCAGCAATGACGCCGAGAATAAGCGCTCCAGCAACCCCTTCCCCGGTCTTGCGCGTCCCAAGTTTCTGGCGAATGGACATCGGCAGGTTCAAATCATACAGACCGAACATTGATAGAGAAAAGATAACAAAGACCACCGCTATTGCTATCACCACCGGCGTACTGGCCAGCCAGGCTCCGAATACTCCCCCGACCAACGATACGATCAGTCCCATGATACCGTACATCACAGCCATAGAACCGACATACAATAGCGAGAGGAAAAAGCCGCGACCGAGACTACGCTTCTGTCCACCAAAGATACTGACCGTAATTGGAACCATCGGATACGTACACGGTGAGAACGACAGCAACAGGCCGGTTAAGAATGCCAGCCCAAGGGCCAGGATATAGCCCCAAAAACCATACTTGTTGATCAATCGCTGCAGATCGTTGTCTTCCAAATCACCCGGCTCGGTCTCAACCGGCTCGGTTTCTTCGGAGTCCGATTGAGCGACCGATTCAAATAGTGCTGTGTGGATCGGTGGTCCTTCTGAACCGATTTGCAGGGTAAGGTCGGTAGTGATCGTCTCCGGCGCCCGACACTCGCGATTGTTACAAGCCTGATAGGTGAATCTGACCGGCAACTCCATTTCGGTTTCGGAGATGGTCGCGTCAATTGTGACCTCGAATAGGATTATCACCCGGTCACCGTAGACCGACATTTCTTCACCGAGCAGGGCTTCAACAGTACCGGATGGATACGCGATATCGTGCGTTGTCACTCTAGCCACAGGCCCAAATGCCATCTCGGCGGGAATAAGAAAGTCCTGATTTGGATGAGCCGAATTGACATGCCAGTCGGGAGCAATATCGACAATTAAAGCAGCCTGATAAGTTTTGCCGGCAGCAACCGGACGGTGCGATATGACGGCTGATATTTCCACCAGGTCACCGGTGTCGGTCTGCCCTGCACCGACCAGATCAATCTGTCCATAGAGGCTTCCAGCTACAACAAACAGCAGAAACGATAGAGTCAGGTATCTCCAATTGTTGATAGACTTCGACTGAATAACTTTCATCTGTTGCTCTCCAATTTCACAACTCAACGGTTACACACTTGGCGGGTCGGTCGGCCAACCTAATGGGAAACGGTGCCGCCGTTGTCTTTTCCCGAATATGAGGTTTAACGGATGACTTCCCGGTCTGTTCCCTGAGACTTTGTCGCAGTGGATAATTGATACGCCGGAGGGGTGCTTTACTATATTAGTTGTTCTTGTCACCGGATTGTTTTTCGGCGCGGGCGACAATCTCGTGCTTAATCAGGTTGAGTAATTTGTCGCTATCAATCTTGGCTACAATCTTAATTGCTATTTTTTCGGCAAGGTCGTAAGCGAGCTGCCGGGTAAATAGCGAAACCTTTTCCCCTGTCATATTTTCGACCGAGTCTTCCCATGACGCTTTCTGAGGAACCGCCTCAGAATCACTGCCGGATTTTTCCTTGATCACAACACTATCTGGCTGGTCGACCTCGAGCTTCTCAATTTCCTTCTTGAACTCGTCAATAAACTTTTCAACTCCCGCTCCCGTAACATCGGCTTTGCTCGGCGGGGCGGTTACCGGTTGTGAGAGCGAAGGCACCGGGTCGACCAATGTTAACGGGTCGGTAAATGACAGCTCGGATGAATCAGATTTCCCGGCCTTTGGGGTCGGCGCTTTTCCAGAAGACTGAGCTTCAGCTTGCATTTCGCTAATGAACCAGTCATAATCGTGATCTCTATCAGGAGCCGCCGCATCCATTGCCTTAGGATCGGAGATACCATATTGATCGGAGAGGATATCTATCTTGCCACTTGCCGATAAAGCAGGGGCACTCATCGGCGCAGCTTTTTTCTGAACGATGTCGGTGCTGTCTTCCTGAATCATCACCGATTCTACTCGTCCCGATTCGGTGACGTCGTCTCCGCTGGAAGCATCGTGATCGAGACCCACAAGTTTCTGAGCTATAGGGCCGGTTGCCGCCCTCTTTGTATGCGTAGTCTTATCCATAACTTCCGAATCGACAACATCAAGTTGATCCAACCCCAGAGCAGCATCAAGAAATTCATCATCAAGGCCACCATTGCCGAGCGGATTTGACTCAGAGACTGCCGCGGCCTGCTGTATTGCAGGTTGACCGGCGAAAACTGAAACTTTCTCCATGAACTCCTGGGGATCAACCGGTTTCGCCACGAGTACTTCATCGGGGAAAGGAAGTCCGCTCTCGTTCTGATCAACCATCAGCAGCATAGGGATCGAAGCCAGATTGGTATCGTCTTTGATTCTCTCGTAGAAACGACGCCCATTCTGGCAAACCAAATCGCTGGCAGCAATCAGTAGATCGGGCCGGGTAAAACCGACAACTTCCAGACCTTTTTCCGGATCGGCCAGAGAGATTACTTCGTAGCCATTCTGCCGAAGAAGCGTTTCGGTGGCATTTCTGATTCCATCCAACGGTTCAACTATCAGTACTTTTTTGTGCATAGTTGCTCGGTAATCCTCTATGGAGTTTTGTCGGACAGTTCCGACGACGCCTCATCCAGGAATTTCCGCTCCTCCCGGGAGAGATTTTCCAGACCAACCTCGTTGATCTTATCGAGAATAGCATCGACACGCTTCATCGTCTCTTCCGCCTTGCCACGATTCTTTTGAAGTTTAGCTTCCTGTTTCTTGTGGCGCAAGTTTTTAAGTTTGTTGGTCAGCGAGATCTGTCGTAAATCGGATTTGGCGTAAATGAGACCAAAAACTGCTCCCCCCAAGTGAGCCAGATGAGCAATATTGGCCCCACCAAACAGGAATCCCAGGACCATGAAACCGGGGATGGCCCACTTGACCTTGACCGGAAACAGAAAATATATGTAGAGAAATCGGTCGGGAAACATCACCCAATATACCACCAGCAGGCCATAAATTGCCGCCGAAGCACCGACAATTACGCCCTGGAATGACGAATTGAAAACAAGCGAGACTACCCCGCCGGAGAGACCGGCCAGCATGTAGAACCAGCCAAATTTCTTCGCCCCCCAGGTACGTTCTATCTCAGTGCCGAACATCCAGAGAGCAAACATGTTGAAAAGGATATGCCCAATCGACCCGGTACTGTGCAGGAACATGTACGTAACCGGCTGATAGAACAGATTGGGAAATTCCGAGAAAAACCTCGCTGGAGTCAGGCCAAAAGAAGATGTGACACTGCTTGAGACCCACTGTAGAATCCAGACAGCCAGATTGACAATCAGCATCGCTTTGATAAATGGGGAGATGCCGCCCGGTCCGAAACTGACTCGTCGTCCGCCCGGAGATCCACTGAACTGTCGATTTCTCATTATCTCTCTATTATCGGATAGTTACTGGTTTGATTAAGTCCTTACCCAATCGGCACCGCTGGCAATTTACTCAGCGGTCTTGTCGGTACTGCCATTTTTCTGATCTTCCACCGGAAGATTGCAGGAAAAGGCCCTTCAGCCAAGTCCAAACCTCGGCAGAACTTTCGTTACCAGCAGATACCAGGCAACGACAAAAACGATGAAAACTACAACATTATACCAACTCAAGAGCTTTCCTTCTATCCAATAGCTTCTTGTGCCTCAAACACTCTCGGGTGAGTAAAAAGCCGGGACCACATTTTGGTAATCCCGGCTATAATCGATTTGAGTACTTGTTCAACCCAGCATGTTATCAATGCGGGTGGCTAGTTGAGCCTTGGGAACCGCACCCACGATCTGATCGACTACCTCGCCATTCTTGAAAAACAGAAGGGCTGGTATCGACATGATATTGTATTTGCCGGCAGTGACATTGTTAGCGTCAACATCCAATTTGGCAACCTTGACCTTATCGCCATAGTCACCGGCAAGCTCGGCAAGAATCGGTGTCAACATCTTGCAGGGGCCACACCAGGTCGCCCAAAAATCGACTATAACCGGCTTATCCGACTGGATAACTTCTGCCTCAAAACTGTCGTCTGTGATGTTAATTGTTGTACTCATTGGCTACAATCTCCAAGTCTGTCTATATTTATATCTATCAGTATCTCATAACACGGATCAGGCATTCAGGTTCCAGAAAACCTTACTCTGGGATAAAATCACCAGAGTATTCTGCCGTTTCCTCTTATTGCCACTGGCGTCAAATATAATTATAAGGGAAGCGCCTGACCACAAAAAAGTGGCGGCAACCTATCCTTTCACAGTCACTTTTTGCGGGCTGGGCGTCCGTCCTGCGAACGCTCGGACTTGCTCGGCGAAAGCTTCCAGTCTGGTTTCCTCACCGGTATCGTGGAGTCCCTCGTAGCTGATATTGAGCCAGGGGATTCCCTCCAGATCGTCACTAATAGTTTTTGACAACGAGCTAACCACCGTACCGGGCATACAATTGAACGGCATAGCGTTGATGATACCTGCCGCCCCGTTCCAGGCCATCTCGGTAGCCTTGCCTATCGAAAGAATCGCCTCACCTTTGTAATCGATTGGCAAATATCGGGTAGCTATTTTCATGCTCCGTCTGACCGGATACTCATGACCGAGATGAAAGTGCCTACTGAATTGGTTGATCAACCGACGCTCGACCCACGACTGCACAACCAACTGTGTACCGGAGCGAAGCATGCCGCCAAAGTCCCGTCGGATCCACGAATCACGGAGATAGGTATGGGAAGTGTAGAGCGGCCATTCGGCAAAGCTGGCCAGCCACACTTGCAGACCCAACCCCTCAAGCTTTTCAACAAGGTGATTATTTGAGAAGCGGTTATTGCGAAGGAATATCTCTCCGACAACTCCTACTACCGCTCTGTTGGTACGAGCGACCGGAATCTTAGTAAAATCACGGGCGATATCGACCGCCAGCTTGTCCAAAGATTCATCATTTTTGATCGCCTGTCCCATCCGAGCCATCGAGCGAAGGTACACCTTTTCGGTCTCGCCCTTGTTGATCTCGTACGGTCGGGTTCGGTGAAGCATCTTGATCAGACAGTCGATAAAGACCATCCCGCTCCAGGCCGCACGACGGAAGTTGGTACCGTCGAGGCCAAAGCTGTCGTAACCGTCTTCGGAATTGGGCGAAAATATCGGGATGTCATCATAGCCAAGATCATCCAGCACCAGTCGGTGGAACTGTCGATAGAGACCAAACCGGCACGGTCCACCGGCACCCGGCATAAGGAAAACCGAACGCTTACGATCAAAAGAGGGCGATTTGATTTTCCGGACCATATCACCGGTGGTGACAACGCACGGGAAACACTCTTTGCCTGTAGTGAGCTTTTTGCCATGCTCAAGCGATAGCTCGTCGGACTCTTCCAAAACCTCCGCCGTCAGGCCGCATCGTTCAAAGGCCGCCTTGAAAGCATAGGCGTGATCGCACATATTGGGAATGAAGATTGTTTTTTCAAACGGTCGGAATTCGTCCGATGAGAGACGGAAACTCGTCACGGGAGGCTTGAACTTGTAAAAACGCAACGAATCAACAAAGGCCTCACAACGAGTAATCAGACCCGCATCGGCTGAATGCTCATCAAGTTCGAGTTGAAGGTACGGTTTCCCCGCCATCCTCTTACGAAAGAAGTGGGTAATAAACGAGTCGGGACCACATCCAAACGATGAGATGTAAATAGCGTACAGGTTGGGATGCTTGCGGATGTATTCCGCCGCCGAGAGAATGCGCCGCCCATAGCGCCAGTACATGTGGGAGAGGTCCTCTTCGCACTCGTCAAGCGGAAGGAACTCTATTGGTATCGCCTTAAGGCGGAGTTTGCGCAGTTTACTCGGTAGTTGCAGAGAGAGTTTTGGATCGAAACCATTGTATGGGCGACTGACAACTACCAGGACCTTCTCCTCAGGTTTCAACTCGGCCAGAATCTTCTGGCCTTCCTGCTGGCAACCATCCTTGAATTCCTTGAACGCCTTAAGACCAGCATCTATGGCCACCCCAAACTCCTTGCCACCAAGTTTGAATTCCGAAATCAGAGGACGGAGTTTGGTTCGCAGATCGTCAGGGTCATAACTCAGCGATATCGCCGGATGAACAAGCCGGACACCGTTGGTATCAAAATCAAACCTCGTTTTGAGTGCTGACCCAATCGTCTGGATGTAGGGACAGACAAAGGCTCCGCAATCTTTTTCTTCGGAGGCGTCAGTCGTCCTGATGATTGATGGCAGGAAGACGTAGTCAACGTTCTGATCGATCAGATTGGCAACATGACCGTAGGCAAGCTTGATTGGGAAACAGGTCTCAGCAACAAACAGCTCAAGGGAGTCCTCTACAATCCTGGTGTCAGACTCATTTGATGTAATGATCTCAAATCCCAGCGATTCAAAAAAGGCTCGCCAGAACGGGTAGTATTCATAGAAATGAAGCGCCCGTGGTAGGCCTACTTTCCCTCTTGAAATAGACGAAGGTTCAGACTCAATGTACTGCTTGAACAAGAGTCGATGATATTTAGCCACATAGCCCGCAGGGAGACGTTCTTTCTTGCCAGTGCTTATTTCGTATTTTTCGCAACGGGCACCGTAGAACAACGGGGCCTCACCTTCGATATCAACGCGACGGATCTCACATTGGTTGGAGCAATCTTCGCACGGGAAAGTGCTGATACTGTATTTGCGTTTATGGAGATCAAAACCCTTGAATTGAGTCTGGAACTGCGGGTCGCCTGCCTGCTCAATGGCGAGAATAGCTGCGCCGATTGCACCGGTGACATCGTGATGCGGCGGCACGGTAATTGTCTTGCCGGTCAATTTCTCGAATGCCGCTACCACCGCTTTGTTCCAGGCGACACCTCCCTGGAAGAATATGTTATCGCCGATCCGTCGGTCACCAACAACTTTTGTCAGGTAGTTACCGACAATTGAGTAGGCCAGTCCAGCCAGAAGGTCATCGACCGTTGCCCCAGCACGCTGATGAGTCACCAGATCCGATTCCATGAACACAGTGCAACGTTCACCGCAACCAACCGGGCAGGATGATCTTAAAGCGCTGTCGGCAAATTCTTTTTCGATGTCGATATTGAGTTTCTCGGCCTGCTCCTGCAGAAACGATCCGGTACCGGCAGCACAGACCTTATTCATCTCAAAATCGACCACAGCTTTATCGTCGATAGAAATGAACTTGGAATCCTGCCCTCCGATTTCGAAGATCGTATCAACGGTCGGGTCAATACTCACCGCAGCCGTTGCCTGAGCGGTGATTTCATTGCGGACAATATCAGCACCGACAAAATCACCAATCAGATAGCGTCCCGATCCGGTGGTACTGACCGCCTTCACCTTCACACGGTCGCCCACTTCCTCGCTGATCTCTTCAAGGCCTCTTCGCACCGCTTCTATCGGGCGGCCCTCGGTCATCAGGTAACGACGCGCGATCACCTCGTGGTCGCTGTCAATCAATACGAGATTGGTCGATAGTGAGCCGACATCGATTCCAAGATAAACTTCCCGGCCATCTATATCTTGCGGACGAGGGGCGAGAGTCTTGCCATAATGTTTGGTATCAGGGTTGATAAAAACCAGCGCCTGGCGTCCCGAATCGGCGACCTGACGGTACTTGAGATAGGCGGTGATGTCGTCCGGATCAAACCGGCCTGCCTCGACCTTCTCAGTGATCGCCATATGAGCAGCGCCGAGCGCACCCATAACATTGAAATGCTCCGGCACGACCAGCTCGTTCTCGGCCTGATCAAGCAACTCGGAAAAGGCG
>DAOWIM010000076.1 GCA_030640905.1 bacterium | reverse complement strand
GAATCACTTTTCGTTCTTCAATCTCGCGGTCACCGCGATTCCACCGGAGCTCTTTGAGCTTTGCCCGTTGCTCCTCGGTCAGCACGTCTCTCATCTGCTTCCTGTGAGCATAGCGCATCTTGTGAAGGTCAGCTTTGAGAACCGCAGCTTTGTCGATAGCCTCGAACACATGCCGTTCGTCGGCGTCGTCATCTCGCATCAGGGCCCTGAGAGTAACTCCCGCTTTCTCGACTTCAGCCTGACGGTCAATCTGCTCCATCTTGAATTCGTACCGGAGGTCCTTTAGGGTCTGGCGTTGCTCTTCGCTCAGATTGATCTCGTCGGCGAACCGAAGGAGGTGACCAAAATCGTCTCCCCTACCCTGCGGACCGAATTGACCATGCTGGCCTTTTTGCATCATCGGATGCGGGCCGAAATTGTCCATACCCGGCTCAAACCCATGTCCACCACGCTGGGCGAACGCTGCACCCGCTGTCAGAGCGAGTATTAGTAGGGCTGTGATTAGATGTTTCATGATGATTCTCCTTTCTTTTACGTTTGCTGTTATCTACGGTTTTTCATCGGGACTTAAAGGCTCTCCCTGCATCCTTCGCATCCGACCTTCCTCGCGGAATGCCCGAATCCGGCCAAGTAGCTCGCGTTCGAATTTCATCTCGAACACAACCAGCTTGCCAAGTTGCGGGGCTGTGAGCATACCACGACAATCATCGATAAATCGACCACTCTCCGCCCTTAACCGGTCGCCGACCTCTCTGATCGAATCGATCAGATCGTTTATCTGCGAATCAGTCAGTTGGCCGTCGTGGAGTCCTTCGGCGAGTTTTGTGACATGGCTTTCTTTTTCTTCATTGATCGCCCGAAGAGATTTACGGAATGCGCGGAGCCGAGTAATGAACTCAACTTCCTGATCTTCGCCGAGATCAAGCAGTTCCAGCATCTTGAGCATCCTAAGCTGTTCGACATGACGAATTTCACCCCGATGCATCTTGCCGTCCATCATGCGACCCGGTCCCGGCCCTTGCCCTGGCGGTGGCCGATCTGCCTGAGCGAACATCGGTACTCGTTGACCGTGCCCATATTGATCTGCCGCATCCAGCGATCCGGCTGTCAAGAGTGTCAGAGCTACGCCTGTAAATAGAGCCAGCAGGTTTCTCATAGCAGGTCTCCTATATCAAAATTCTTCATCATATAATCGTATTCTTCCTCGGTGATGTCCGAGAGCAATTCATCTGTGCCGGACAACCGGGCGGTCTCGGCATAATCGCTGATAAGCATTCTAACAGCCGGGTCGTTCGGTTCATACTGTTCCTCGTCGGTCTCCGACCACACTGTTGAGAAATAACTGTCGTCTTCGTAACCGGCAGATGGAGGTGCCATGTCTATTGAGAACTGACCAACCAGATATGTCCCCAGAGCCAGCACGACTGCAGCCGCAGTAGCGAGATACTTAGTTCGGAAAAGATTCTGCGATGCCGCAACCGATACGATCTTGCTCGGCACGACCTTGCTCGGCACGACCTTGCGTGACTCGATCTCGTCAATGGCGGCATCAACTGAAATTGCCAGCGTTTCGACTTCTGAATCGTTCGGGAAGAAATCTTCATCGTCACCGAGTCGTTTCTGTACCGCTTCCAGTTCAGCCGCAAAATCGCGGCATTCCGGGCAGCTATCGAGATGGAGCCGGATTTCTTCGGGGAGGTCACCACTTCCAAAAAGCAGCATCAGTTCCTGTTGGATTCGTGCGCAGTTCATCATCGCCACCCTCGCTCTCTGGCAAAATGACGCAGTTTCTCAACCGCCTGACGGTAATGGGTCTTGACTGTCCCCTCCGCCTTTTCGGTAACATCGGCAATTTCGCCAAAGCTCATGCTCTTATAGAAGCGTAAATCAAAAACAACCCGCTGCTGGGGAGGAAGCTTGGCGGCGAAAGCCAGAATATCGGCCTGCAGATCGCTCCGGTTGAGGTTAGCTTCCGGGTTGGATGCTACATCGACAGCTGGTTGATCCCCAATAGTGTCCGGGGAGACCTCGCGACGAACGCGGTCAAGATGGTTGAGCGTCTTATTGTAAGCGATCCGATAGAGCCAACTGTCAAACCGGGCATCTCCTCGGAATGTTCCGATCTTCTCCCAGGCTGTTACAAAGGTCTCCTGTGCAAGGTCGCGGGCAAGATCGTGGTCCCGTGTCATTCGGTATGTCAGAGCTACAATCGGTTTCATCAGTAGTCGCACAAGTTCGGAAAAGGCTGGCCGGTCACCATCTTTTGCCAGAGTTGCCAGTCCAGCGATTTTCTCATCATCGTTACGTCCCATACTTATCAATTTCTATACTTAGGACAGTTGACTCCATAAAAAGATTAACCGGCGAAACATAGTTTCTTTTATAAATTCTGAAGCGTGGGACTATACACCGATGGTACGGAAGGCGTTAGCTCTTTCGGATGAGTGTAAAACTGGCTTGCCGGCCGGTTTGCCGGCACTGTTGGTGTCGATTGTGGTGTCTTTTCGAGGGACCTAAAACTGACTTGTCAGCTAGTCGCGCTTGCTTTTTTCGATGACTTTGGTGTACTCGGGGAAATTCTCAAGCACTTTGCCAGTACCTCTGGCGACACATGTAAGCGGATCTTCGGCCACATTGACCGGCAAGTTAGTTTCCTGCCGCAACAGCTTATCCAACCCTCTCAGCAGAGCGCCCCCGCCGGTGAGGATAATAACGCGTTCGAGAATATCGGAGGCCAGTTCCGGTGGTGTTCTTTCGAGGGCCTGACGGACCGCCTCGACTACCTTGTCGATAGTCTCCGAAAGCGCCTCTCTGACCTGCACCGATGATAGCTTGAGGTTTTTCGGCACCCCGGCCACAAGGTCGCGTCCGCGGATATCCACTGTCAGTTCCTTTTCGAGTGGGAACGCCGAGCCGATCTTGATCTTGATATCCTCAGCCGTCAATTCGCCGATAAGAAGGTTGTAATTCTTCTTGAGGTACATAATGATAGCGTCATTGCACTCGTCACCAGCCACGCGGATAGAGGTGTCATTAACTATACCGTTGAGGGCGATAACGGCGATCTCAGTCGTACCGCCGCCGATATCAATAACCATGCTTCCCGAAGGCTGGTCAACCGGCAGTCCAACACCAATAGCTGCCGCCATCGGTTCCTGCAGTAGATAAACTTCGCGAGCCCCGGCATTTTCCGCCGAGTCACGAACAGCTCGTTTCTCAACTTCGGTGATCCCTGACGGCACCGAAATAACCACGCGCGGTTTCATTAGGAACTTGTGCCTTACAACACGCCGGATAAAATCGGCAATAAGTTTTTCTGAGATTTCAAAATCAGCGATCACACCGTCTTTGAGTGGACGAATCGCAGCAATGCCACCCGGTGTGCGGCCTGTCATCTCTTTGGCAGCCGAGCCGATTGCCAGGACTTTGCCGGATGATTGTTCGATTGCGACAACCGAAGGCTCGTTTAGGACGATCCCCTGCCCTAACACATAAACCAGCGTATTGGCAGTGCCTAAGTCAATCCCGATATCGTTGGAGAAGAGGTCAAAAAAACCCAAGTTCAAATCCCTTTAAACAATGCGAAACTCAAAAACAATTCAGCCGTATCAACATTCCTTATATCGAGCCAGACAGACAATAGTTTATGGTTTAACGCACAAAATTGCAAACAAAAACAGGTCAACGATCTGCCAACATTGCGTTACTGAGGTCGCCGAGGTACAAAAAGAGGCCGGAGTTCGCACTCCGGCCTCTGATTAACGCTATTACACTCTCTTATTTCTGAGCCTCAACCACCGCGATAGCGGCCATATCGACAATTTCGTTCACATCGAGGGTCGGATGCAAAACATGCACCGGCTTGGAAAGACCCATCAGGATCGGACCAATAGCTTCAAGTCCACCGAGCCTCTGAGCCAGCTTGTAGGCGATATTCCCGGAATTCAGGTCGGGGAAGATCAGCACATTGGCCGTCCCTTTCAATTGTGAGAAAGGATACCTCTTGGCCATATACTCAGGCATCATGGCGCTGTCAGCCTGCATTTCACCTTCGATAATCAGATCCGGTTCCTTCTCTTTGACGATAGCCGTTGCGGCGGCCACTTTGTTGGACTCCGGTGATCGTACCGAACCAAAATTGGAGAACGACAACATGGCAATTCGAGGCTCAATATTGAAATGTCTGGCCACTCGCGCTGAACAAATCGCGATCTCGGCCAGTTCCTCAGCATTCGGGTTAATATTGACCGTAGTATCGGCGAAGAAATAGAGATGATCGCGCTGGATCATCGCAAACATGCCCGAAGCACGACTCACCCCTTCGACCAGGTCGATAA
The DNA here is from genome assembly GCA_030640905.1 of bacterium. Taxonomy (GTDB): domain Bacteria; phylum Zixibacteria; class MSB-5A5; order GN15; family FEB-12; genus DAOUUR01. The sequence goes on along the minus strand of DAOWIM010000076.1, from coordinate 7,185 downwards.
TCTGTAATGCCGGACGAATCGTCTGCGGATAATCCAATGTCACACCGGAGAGGACAGCATCACAATCACCCATTTCAAGCATCATGATGCCAAAATAGGTACGATCTCGCATCGTCCAGATCGCTGAATCTAATCCCGCGCCGGAGCGACACCGTTTCTCGAAATACCGCTTGGCATATTCTTCACGCCTTTCGGATGTAACCGGATCAATTATCTTGATACCGTTCAGCGGAATTTCGTGCTCTTTGGCTTCTTTGGCGATTGAATCCGGATTACCCAGCACGATCGGCGTGGCAATTCCTTCTTTGAGGATTATGTTGGCGGCTCGCAGAATTCGACTGGAATTACCTTCCGGGAAGACAAGCGTCTTGGGGTTACGTTTTGCTTTGTCGGCCATGACGCGCATGACCGTGCGTCCGTGACCGATCCGGCCTTCTAATTCACGCTTGTACTTTTCTATATCGACCGGTTCCCGAGCCACCCCGGTATCCATCGCAGCCTGAGCAACGGCCGCTGATTCCCATACCAGAATACGAGCGTCAAAAGGCTTGGGGATCAGGTATTCTCTTCCGAATGTGAAGTGATCGACACCATAAGCTCTGGCCACTTCTTCGGGTACGTCCTGCTTGGCCAGTTTCGCAAGGGACATAGCCGCGGCAATTTTCATCTCCTCGTTGATCGCCGTAGCGGCAACATCAAGAGCTCCTCTGAAAATAAACGGAAAGCCCAGCACGTTGTTGACTTGGTTGGGAAAATCGCTCCGCCCGGTAGCCATGATAACATCCTTGCGAGCGTCGAGCGCATCTGGATACATGATTTCCGGATCGGGATTTGCCATGGCAAAAATGATAGGGTCCTTGGCCATCGACTTGACCATCGACTTGGTCACCAGGTCTTTTAGAGACACACCGACGAAAACATCGGCATCCTTCATGGCGTCGCCGAGAGTGTGGCAGTCGCTCTTGCGGACAAATTCAGCTTTGTACTTGTTGAATTTGTCGCCACGTCCCTCGTACATGACACCCTTGGAATCCACCATCAGGATATTTTCATGTTTGACACCCAACTTGCAGTATAGCTTGGCGCAGGCAATACCGGCTGCCCCCGCACCAGAGAACACAACTCGAATCTTGCTTATGTCCTTCTTGACAATTTCAAGAGCGTTAAGCAGAGCGGCTGCCGAAATGATAGCGGTACCATGCTGGTCGTCGTGGAAGATGGGGATCTTCATGGTCTTTTTGAGTGTCTCTTCGATATAGAAACACTCTGGCGCCTTGATGTCTTCCAGATTGATACCGCCGAAAGTAGGTTCGAGAAGCTGGCAGCATTTGATTATTTCGTCAGGGTTCTCGGTATCGAGTTCGATATCAAAAACATCAACATCGGCGAAGCGTTTGAATAAAACGCCCTTGCCTTCCATCACCGGCTTGCCGGCAGCGGCGCCAATATTGCCGAGTCCGAGGACCGCTGTACCGTTGCTGATAACGGCCACCAAGTTACCCTTGGCGGTGTATTTGTAAACATCTTCGGGATTCTTGGCAATCTCCAGGCAGGGTTCCGCTACGCCGGGAGTATAGGCCAAAGAAAGGTCACGCTGAGTGCGACACGGCTTAGTAGAATTTACTTCTACTTTGCCTCTTCGTCCCCGGCTATGATAGTCGAGGGCCTCCTGTTTGGTAATCATCTCTGTAGGCTCCTAAAGAACAAAATGCGCTCGTGTGAGTTGGTTGTTTTCACAAGCAGTTTAGATACTCAATATGCAATTTAGAGTCAAGCGGTTTGCACTAAGAGACGACCCGATAGCGAGAAAATTGGCAACGGTTAAACTAAACAGGACTGCCACCGACGACTTTACTCAGGGGAGCGACGATGCAACTCAGGGGTTGACACTGGATGCTCGTAAGTCCGACAATAGCCGTTACCAGCGCATTCGATATACGCGCTGGCCACTGGAGGGAGTGACGCCGCGACCTCGTATTTTCACCAGCAGTTTCAGTAGCCCCCATCCGAACACAAATCCGCCCACATGAGCCAGGTAGGCCACACCGCCACCGGTCGAGCTTCCTGAGAACGACAGCAGCAATTGAATAAAGAACCATATCCCTAACACTACTTTGGCCGGTAAGACTACAAACTGAATAAAGAACAGGATAACCAGCACCGTGACGCGTGCTCTGGGATGGAGTACGATATACGCTCCCATCAGGCCGGCGATGGCGCCGGAAGCTCCAACCAGCGGGATCTGAGAATTTGGGCCAAAGATTGTGAACAGAGCAATCGCTGCCAGCCCGGAGACCAGATAGAAAATGATGAACTTTATCGGACCGAAATAGTCCTCAACGTTGTTGCCGAAAATCCACAGGAAAAGCATGTTGCCGATTAAATGCATCCAGCCACCGTGCATAAACATCGAACTGATCGCGGTGAAGTAGGGCGAAATCGCCAGTTCCGGTATCAGTTCCCGGGAGTTAATCAACTCGTATGGGATGAACCCAAACTGAAAGGTCAACACCTGAAATCCCTCGTGCCCCTGCATCACCGAATAAAGGAAAACGAGACTATTGGCAACTATCAGGCTGACAGTCAGGTACGGTTTGCGAATTGTCGGGGCATCGTCTTTTATCGGAATGAACAAATTACGCCTCCGCGTAAAACGAATGCAGCATCCAGCCGCTAATAGTTCCTGATTTCAAATTGCAAATACTGCTCGGTCATGTTTCCGACTCGATCAGTCACCATCACTCCCAAGTGGTGGCCTCCCGGCTTGAGCGGCTCCAACGGACTGGCAACAACCAGCTCGGTTTCGGGATCATACGCTGCGGGCAACCAATTCCCGTTGAGCTTGACCGAGATGCTGTTTTCGGGAATACCGGAGAGCGTATCGACTACCTTGAATCGGATATTGAGCCCCTGGCCCGGATATGAATGCCCAGCCCTGAGGTTAAGTTCTGAAATTTCCGGCCCGTCGTAATCAGTCAGGGCAATAAATGTTCCGCCGCCGATGGATGAAGCGGTGAGGGTGTGGTTCTCCGACCGACTGTCCTCAAGCCAGACCCATTTATTTTCCTTGAGGTCGAGCCAGCCAATACCACCAAACTGGTTGTACTTGCTTTTCCGCACAAGATTGATCCTAACCTCAAAATTGTCGCGGCAGACAAAAGCCGCAGGCGATATGACCAGACGGTCAGAATTGACACCCAGCGCTGTCCTGTTTCTCTGGCGGATACGGTAGTTGTGTATTTCGATAAACTGAGGTGAATAAAACCGGTCTGCGGCGAGGGTAACGACAAACTGTCCATCGGAGCTCTCAATCTCCTCATCGTCAAAACCTACGGCAATGATATTCAGCGAGTCCTCGAAATTCAGCGAGATATCATCGGCCAGCGTCATCGCATAGCCTATGCGGTCTATACGACGGTACTTCTCTTGCGGAGGAATGAAGCAGGCATAGTCTGTCATGTTGATACACCGGGGAAACTCTACGCCGATGAGGCTGTCGCGGTAGTACAGTTCTAACCGGGTTTTGGACGCTCGCGCCAACCTGGCATGGAGGTGCACCAATAGACCATCCTCAAGCAAATCGTACTCCAATTCGATCCTTGGCTTGCCTCGTGCCGTAATCCCGTTGAATATCTGATCGTCAATGACACAACCCCCGTCCGCATATAAGCGCAACCGTAGCAATGCCCGCTCGACAGAGGCTGTTTCGGTCTGAACTTTCAGGCGACCATCTTCGTATCCCAACACCTCGCTCTTTTCATCGAGTGCCCAGCCATTGAGATTAGCCCGCAAGACCTCAATTGAATCGATTCCAAACCGGTCATATTCGGCCACCGGCTGGAAATAAAAATCAGCCCCACGATTCCCCGTAACGGTGGAGTCGAGAACCAGGACGCTTCCCACCGGTCCCCACACGAACGCAAAAGTCAACTCAGCCTTGTTCCCTGATTCATCTTCGGCAACAATCTTCCCCTCGTGCCTGCCTATTTTCTCATCGAAGAGACCATAAACACCAACTGGTCCCAAGCCACCTGAAAATGGATTTGGGGCTAATCGCCGGTATAACCTGCGCACTCTTTTCTGGCCTTCAACGGCTCGAACATAGTCATATTCAAGAGCAACCGACCGGGTAGTTTCAAAGTTAATCGTATCCAAAACAGCTTGATAGTATAGTTGACCGTCATAATAGAGGGTAAGTTTGTGAATCGATTTCTTCATGCCGCCATCGCGCATCAGATCAAAGCAATCGACAGAGACACCGAATGGTCGGTTGAAATAGAATACGGTATCGACAACATATTTTTCCGAACTGACCTTACGGATATTCCCGGTCAGCTCGCGGCGACCATCATTGAACAATGAGCTATCGTCGGTCATCCGAACAAACAGATTGAGAAACGAGGGGCGCACTTTGTCGGAGAGATCAAATCCATTCTTAAGAGGATTGATCGGGCGATTGTCGGCGGTGCGTTTCTCGAAATGAAGATGAGGCCCCCCGAGACCACTCTGACCGGTATGAGCAATCAATTCGCCCTTCTTGAACCGAATAGAATCTGCCGGAAAAAAGATATCCTGAGAATATTTCTGTTCAGCCAACTGCCTGGCCAGAAGCGGCCGGGTGATCTTCTCGGCATATCGGGAAAGATGCCCAAAAACGTAGATAAATCCATCATCCCCCTTCAGATACATAGCCTGACCAGCCCCTCGATATGCCGTCTTTACGCGCCACAAGTAGCCGTCAGTCGGTGCATAAACCGGCTGGCCGACCCTTCCACCGGTGCGTATATCAATCCCACCATGAAAATGCAGGGGGCGGTAATCGGCAAATCCCGATGATAAATCGATTGGGATTCTCAGGGGCCAGTCCAGCGCTCCGGCACTGGCGGCAGTAACCACAAGGGCGGCAAAAACTAACAAAGTTAGCCGTTTCGTCGATATTCTATCCATAGTTCTGCGTCTTCTCGGCTGCAGGGTTCAAATTGATTTTACACTGGTCGGCACTTGCCGGACTCAAAAGGAGAGCATTTTTTGCCCTTTGTTCAAGTACTTATTGCCAAATCGACGATTTCGACTATATTTTGAGGCTCGTTTTGTCAATAACTGAGTTTGCTAGAAAAAACCTGTTTTAGAAGTAAGAAGGAGTAACTGCGAATGTTCAAAGCACTGCGGAAGATGATTCTTCCCATTATCATAATCGTTCTGGTTTTCTTTGGCGGTCTGATTATTTTCGAATGGGGTGCCGGCCTGTCCTCCCGAAGAGACTATGAGTCGGCCAATCTTGCCGGTATCGTCAATGGCGAAGAAATCACATGGCAGATTTTCCAGAGAACAGTTTCAAATATGCATCAGATGGAACGGGAACGATCAGGCGGAGATATCAGCGACATTCGCGCCCAGGAAATTCGACTGTCTGCATGGTCTCAACTTGTTACCGAATCTCTGATGAGACAACAGGCGCAGAAATACAGTATCACGGTCTCCGATGACGAACTGTATGCTTACCTGAGGATGTCTCCCCCGGCAGACCTGCAGCAGATACAAGCGTTCCAGACTAACGGTCAGTTCGATTACCAGAAATACCTATCGGGCATGGCCGATCCCCAGGCAGCCGGATTCTGGCGTTCTATTGAGCCTGCCATCAAGGATGATATCTCCCGCCTGAAACTTCAGGAGATCATCGTGCAGGCAGCCCTCATTACCGAACCGGAAGTGAAACACGCTTTCATCTCCGAGCAGGAGAAGATCAAGGTTGGCTACGTCAACGTTGCTTTGCACGAATACACAGCGGCAGTTAGTGATCCTGAAGACGAGGAGTTGAGCCGCTACTACACCGAGCATAGCGACAAATATGCTACCGAAGAACAAGCCGCCTTTCAATACGTTTCGCTAAAGGATGAGCCAACCAATTATGACTGGCAGCTTATCTTAGACGATATCAAACCAATCTACGACTCGGCGATGGCCGGATCCGATTTTGCGGAATTAGCTAAACAGCAGTCGCAGGATGGATCGGCCCCCGAAGGTGGCGACCTGGGCTTTTTTGCAGAAGGTGAGATGGTCCCTGAGTTTGACAGTGTTGTCTTTGCTCTCAAAGACGGCGACATTTCCGAGCCGTTTAAGACTCGTTTCGGTTGGCATTTTGTCAAACATCATGGATACAAAACCGAAGATGGCAAGAGGAAGGCCCACGTGTCCCATATCCTTCGCAGGATTGAAGTTTCTCCCAGAACACTTGAGGAGATACAAGCCCGCCTTGAGAGTTTCAGGGCTCAGGTTGCCGGCGGCGAAGACTTCGCCACCCTTGCCAAGACAATGCAGCTTAATGCAGGCGAGACTGCTCCATTTCCACGAGGTCCTTCGGTGGGAATGCTCGGTGAGGACCTGGCTCTCAACGATTTTGCCTTTGAAGGTCAGATCGGCGATATCAGCGACATTCGGATAGGCCGCCCCGGCTACTCGGTTGCCCGGATATCAAGGAAACTACCGGCCGGCATACCACCGCTTGAAGATGTCAAAACTCGCGTCACTCGGGACTGGCGCAATGAGAAGGCGGCTGTAATCTGTCGGGACACGGCCCAGGCTGTCTATGATGTGATGGCGGCGGGAGCTTCGCTTTCTGAAGCAGCGTCGAAGATCGGCAGAGAATATGTCACTTCCAATGAATTCACTCGGAAACGGGCTATCTCAGGAGTCGGGATGGACCCCCGCGCTGTTGGTGGAGCCTTTTCCCTCGCTGAGATAGGCAATGTGTCCAAGCCGATCGACCACAATCAAGGCTGTGTGATCTTTGAACTTCTGGAGAAATCTACACTCGACCTCACCACCTACAACGAAGCTCACGATTCGATTGCCGATGCTGTCCTTACCGACAAACGCCAACGACTATACAATGATTGGTATCAGCAGTTGATCGAACAATCGGAGATTATTAATTTCGTGGATAGAGTCCAACCGATTGATACAACGATGTAATCCTGTCGTTGATTCCCCCTAAAAAGTTCAGGGGCTCTCGCAGTTGCGAGAGCCCCTTTCTATTTGCACATGCTCGCGATAATTTCGACGGAAGCATTACATGTTGGTGTAGTTTGGACCTTCCCCACCCTGAGGTGTCACCCAACGAATCACCTGGTATGGGTCAGCAATGTCGCAGGTTTTACAATGGATGCAGTTGGATGGAGTCAGTTG
>DAOWIM010000064.1 GCA_030640905.1 bacterium | reverse complement strand
GGCAGAACATGTGCCACAGCAGTGGTTCGATGGTAGTGGTGAAAAGAGACATTCAGCGGATAATGACGCGATAGAGATGTCCCCGGACGGCAGCCTCTGTCTCTTCGGTAGCGCACGCACCTCTTATCGCAATGGTGAGGTTTTTCTTATGACGGTACAAGATAGATCATTTCGGTTGGTGGACACGAGTGGGTACGCACGAGATGCTGCTCCGAAATCGGTGGCTTGCCGCAAGCGGGAATAACCGGAGGAAAGGGGCTTGAGAGGAGGTGATAGAGAATATTGACTCACTGGGAACTGGGGAGGGAACAAATTGGCTATGACTCATAGGAGGGCAGTACAATGCTCAAAGCAATCGGATTAACCCTGTGCGTACTCTGTATGTCGGTCATGCAGTCGGTAGCACAGGACTCAGTTTTCTTCTATAACAATGAAGCGAGAGTCTATTTTCACGTGGATACGACCCAGATATCTGTGAAATGGGCCCCATTCGAGGGAGATCTCTCGGCATCGGGGTATCTGGACAGTTATCCCAGTATTGAGGCAGTCAACACTGAATTCAGGACAGTCAGTGGTTTTCACCTGCATAAGCTGGTTACGAGAAGTTCGTATGAGAATCTGCTCACCGACCTGAAAACGGACAGCAATGTTCTCCGGGTCAGCCCGGTTCTTAAGACGTCGGACAACAAAAGCCTGTATATTGGAGATGAAGTGGGATGCAGGCTGAGTGATCCTCAGGATTCACTCTATCTCTACCAATTCTGCCACAAGAACGATATTGAAATTGTCGATCTGCCGTATCCGCCCTTGCCCGGCACATATTTGCTCAGGCTATCCGGCAATTGCCGTTCTTCAACAATTGATATCGCCAATCGCCTATGGGAGCGGACTGAGTTCAAGTGGTCTCAGCCGAACTGCAGCGGACTCGGCGAACTGTTCGGCTACATGGTCAGCGATGAGCATTTCTGGAACGGAAATCAGTGGAATGTTAAGAGCGCCGTCAATTACGAAAGCACCTCAAACTACGGAGCCTGGGAAATAACCCGCGGGAGACCGGAGATCAAGATTACGGTCATGGATCAGGGTATGGAGTGGCATGAAGACTTTGATACGGCAAACTTCGAAGACGGTTTCAACTTCTTTCCGGGGGGGCTTCCCTTCCCCTGGCCTGTTTGGCCTGAACCGGATACGGTCTATGAGTCTCACGGAATGCATGTGCTGGGCTTAATATCGGCGCTTCATAACAATCCTGTAAATCAAGTACAACCACCAGGCCATGCCACGGGAAGCGAATTTGCGTCCACGGTTGGAGTGGCGCCCGGATGTGAAATAATGCCGATGAGGATGATTAATGAACATCATATCTTCCCGTCAGATTTCTGGCTGGGAATGGCGTTCACTATTGCCGGCAACTATGGGACGCATATTATTAACTGTAGTTGGGGTTACAACGAGGGATACTTCCCTGACCCGGTGAGAGACGCCATAGATGACCTGTTGATCAACGGCAGGGACGGCAAGGGGACGATTGTTGTTGCGGCGATTGGCAACTCCCCAGATCGGACGAAATACCCGGCGGCTATGGACTCCGTTATCTCTGTTGGCAGCATTAATGAAGCAGATAATCCTATCCCGAGCAACCCGACAGGCTCGTATGTTGATCTGCTCGCGCCGTCGGTAACCACTAGCTGGAAGGATCCAAACTCCATTTGGGCGGTTGATCGGATGAGCGATTGGGGGGCCAATCCCAAGTTGCGCGATGATTGCGAGCCGACCAATGATATGGACTATGCGTGTTCCTTTGGGGGTACGTCAGCGGCCGCGCCTCTGGTGACTGGAATAATCGGTCTATTACTATCGGTTGACAGCAACCTCACCAGAGACCACGTACAGGAGATAATCCGTGCTTCCGCAATCAGGGATCTCGAAATAGTTGTCGATACCACCAATCCCGAGCACATTGAGCGATATGGCTACGGCAGGTTGTCTGGAGTGCGTGCCTTGAGTACGGTGCTGCGCGGGGATGTAAATGGTAACCAGATGATTAATATCGGTGACTTAACCTATCTGGAAGATTATCTGTATCATGGTGGGCCGGAGCCGTATCCAAATCGGATATTTGGTGATGTCAACTGTTCAGGTACGGTGAATATGTCTGACATGACGTATTTGATCAACTATCTGTACAGTCAGGGTCCTCCGCCACCTTGCCCTTGTATTCAATTTGGCGACTGAACGCACATTGGTATCTGTGGTATCTGTGGACGGCCCGCCGCGGCGGGCCATCCACGAAGCAGAGGCACTTCTGCTCTTTCTAAAAGGCACTTGTGCCCACTTGTGTCCGGGCTTAAAAGACCATATATTTTCACCACTCTATGACGACCGAACAGAAAACAGGTATGCCCGGCTCAGAGAAGCCGAGCGTCAACCAGCGCAAACGGCAGATATACGAGGAGTCATCGCTCTTCCTCGGCAGGATTTGCTTGAAGCTTGGGTTCAAGCCGAATGTGATTACGGCGGTATCGTTCCTCTGTTCGATAGTGGCCGGAATCTATTTCTGGAAAAATGAAATGCTCTGGGGCGTTTTCTGGATGTTGCTTACCTCGTTAACCGATATGCTCGACGGTGCCACCGCGCGGGCCGGGAATATTGGGACGGTCTTTGGCGGTATCCTCGATCATGTGGCCGACCGCTACGGAGAGTTCTTTATCCTGGCCGGAATTACGCTTTCCGGGGCGGCTCATCCGGGATGGGGTCTTTTCGCACTCTTTGGGATGCTGATCGCAAGCTACACTCGGGCGGCAGCCGAATCGATGGGTAAGATCGAAAACTGTGCGGTCGGAATCATGGGGCGGCTGGAAAAATTCGTCATTATCATCGCCGGCGCCATCGCCGAGTATTTCCTGCCCGAAGGTACCTGGCCGCGAGGTGGATGGTTAGAGCTGGCCCTGATTGTGGTCGGGTTAACGTCGTTCATCACCGCAGTCCAGCGACTCGTCTATACCCGCAAGGTGCTCGGGGACAAAAAAGAAGTCTGATCCTACCTGAGAAAGGCACTCCTTTGATAACCGCAATCGGTAACCCTGTTTACGATCTGATCAAAACCCCCAAATGCGAACCAACCGAACGCGTCCTCTCCGGCTGTTCCACCAATGCTGCGCTGGCGCTCTCCAAGATGGGGGAGAAGGTGCGGCTGGTGGGATCGGTAGGTGATGATTACATAGAACATTTCGCATCGTTTCTCTCCAAACACGGTATTGAATACGAGATCATTCCGTCTGAAAAAACCGGCGGCTTTTCGCTGCACTACTACGACGATTTCGGCAACCGGACGCTCAACCTGATCGACCGCGCGAGTCTGATAGGGACGCTTGACCTAGCTGTCTATGCCGATTCCAAAGCAGTGCTGATCGGTCCAATCCTCGGTGAAGTCTCTTTTGACGCCATCAAAGAACTGCGGGACAGTTTCGATGGTCTCTTCTTTTGCGATCCGCAGGGTTTGATCCGCGGCGCCCACGATGACGGCGAAATCTTCCACGAGAAAAAAGATCGTATCGAAGATGTCCTCGGGCATTTTGATATCGTCAAGCCGAACGAACTGGAAGGTCGCATCCTGACCGGTATCGACTGTCGCGACAACCCGTATGAAGCGGCGAAGATTATCAAGTCGTGGGGACCAAAGGTGGTGATCGTTACTTTGGCCGAGTTGGGGTCGATTATCTATGACGGTAACGAGTTTATCGATATCCCCCCATACGGGATCGACCTGGTTGATTCCACCGGCGCGGGCGACACGTACATGGCCGGGTTTACTTTCGAGTATCTGAAGACTGGCGGTGATTTGAGAAAAGCGGGTTGCTATGCGTCGTGTACATCGTCGGTAATGATAGAAAATACCGGCCCCGATTTCTCAATGACCGAATCAATGATCCGCAAGCGCCAGGAAAAACTTATGGCGATAGATAGCTACAAAGTCGCAGTGGCGGTGAACGGGTAGGTAGTGTGTCGCAAGGGGCCCGCACGCACGCCACAGCGCATCTTCGACCTAGGCGCATCTTCGACCGCGGCGGGCCGCCAACGAGATGTCCGGTTTGATTATACAGTAATTTCTCTCGATTTTCCGGGAAGAATTCTTAGACGAATTGGTATAAGACTTGATTGTCCCGTGTTCCGATAGCGAGTTATCGGGACTAATGCGATAGATACAAACATATCCAGGAGGTTATTGTGGAGAAGGCTAAGAAAATCCAGCTAACTGCAATGCTGATTGCAATTTTTCTTATCAGTGCGTCATCGCATGCGAAGGTTTCCTTCAAAATTGAGGATTACATCCCGGAAAAGTTCGTTGATCTCAAGTGGCGCCTTGGCGGAAACCTGCGTTTGAACGGATCGGATCAAGACTCAGAATCTATCCCCACCACAGAATCTGAATGGCGCATAGACCGCTCGGAAAGCAACCGCGATGGCACCGATTTCAGCGCCGGGACCGATTTTGGCTATCGCTACGAGACAATTCCAAAATTCCTGCGCTACACCGCTTCTCTCAATATATC
>DAOWIM010000029.1 GCA_030640905.1 bacterium | reverse complement strand
GTTAATCGAGATGAGAAAGTATTTTGGTGTATGAACGAACGCCTTGACGATCTATATCGAGACATTATCCTCGACCACTACCGCTCACCCCGCGGTCGCAATCCGGTGGACCGACCCGACATCGCCACCGACGGCCACAATCCTTCGTGCGGTGACGAGGTCGAGCTGAAAGTTGAGATTGACCAGGACCGGGTCAAGAATATTCATGTCGATTGTCGGGGGTGTGCCATCTCGGTGGCGTCCGGTTCAATGCTGGCTGAGGTGATCAAAGGAAAGTCGATCGACGAAATAAAGGAAATCAGTCGCGTTGTAAGAGCGATGCTCAAAGGCGACACCGACGACATCCCGGAGGACTTAGGCGATCTGGACGCACTCAAAGGTGTCCGTCAGTTCCCGGTTCGTATCAAGTGTGCCCTCCTCGCCTGGCTGGCGCTAATCGAGGGTGTAAAGAATTTCGAAGAGGGTCATGGTGCCGACGGCTCATCAATCAGCACGGAAGAATAACCAACCACGATGACTACGCCCACAAAGGAACAAATCCTCGAAGCACTCAAGCCAGTTCAGGACCCGGAGATTCGAATCGGTATTGTCAATCTCGGCCTGATCTATGATGTCCTAATCGAAGAGAGCGGGAAAGTACAGGTCAAGATGACTCTCACCACTCCGGCCTGCCCCTATGGCGAGATGCTGGTCACGATGACACACCGAGCCGTCGAAAAGGTGCCGGGTGTCGCTGAGGTTGAAGTCGTACTTATCTGGGACCCGCCCTGGGACCCTAAAGAGATGTGCACCGACGCAGCAAAAGACCAACTCGGCATCTGGTAACCGGTGCCAATGGCACTTGCCCCTTTCGCCCTTCTTTCTTATCCATAACGATCTCACCTCTTTTCAAGTTTCATCAGTCGGCACCTACCAGTGTGATATAATCGACTGTTTTACTCTATGTTACGGCTTTGCCGCACCAGTTCGTTTCGGAGTTAAAAGCAAGCATCGCTTCTCCGGCATCAGACCTCACAGATTACAGATTAGCAGATCTCCAACATCTTCTGGAGGGCCAAGAGCGCTTCACCACGGTCGGGTTCGGACACGCTTATCGGTTTGAGGTCGGCGTAGTTCTCAAGAGTATAGGCCAGATCATTGAGAGTCGTACGGTACATGTTGGCACACACCGGACAGGTTTGGCCAGATAGTTCGATTATTTTCTTCTCGGGGAATTGATGCGCCATTCGGTTGATCAGATTGATCTCGGTCCCGATAGCAATAGTGCTCCCGGCAGGTTGTTCTTCGCAATATTCAACTATGAAACTCGTAGAACCGTTGGCATCGGCCAGTTCGACCACTTCGCGGGGGCACTCAGGGTGAACAACTACCTGCACACCGGGGTAATCTTTTCGCGCCTGTTCAACATGCTCCGGCTTGAATGTTGTGTGGACATGGCAGTGCCCTTTCCAGAGGATGATCTTCGCCCGCTCAATATCTTCGGGAGCAAGACCACCTGACTCGCGCGAAAAATCCCATACGGCCATTTCCTCCGGCTTGATTCCAAACCGGTGCGCAGTGTTGCAACCGAGATGCTGATCGGGGAAAAAGAAGAGCTTCTCCCTTCGCTCCAGCGCCCACCCCATAGCAGCTGCCGCATTGGATGACGTACAAATCAATCCGCCATGCCGTCCGGTAAAAGCCTTTAGACCTGCGGCGGTGTTCATGTATGAAATCGGCATGAATGTCTCATCGCCACCAAATTGTTCGAGAGATTTCCAGGCCTCCATCACATCGGCCATCTCGGCCATGTCAGCCATCGGGCATCCGGCCAGCGGATTGGGCAGGAAGACCATTTTTTTCTCGTCGGTCAGGATATCTGCAGCTTCGGCCATGAAAAGTACACCGCAGAAAACTATAACCTCCACATCCTTTTGCTCCGATGCAACCTTCGACAACCCATAGCTGTCGCCGACATGATCACCATACGCAACGACTTCCATCCGCTGGTAATGGTGGGTAAGGATACAGAGTTTCGACCCCAACTTCTTTTTTGCAGCGATAATTCGTTGCTGCAGATCGGTAGTCTCAGCTTCGCGATATTCTTTGGGCAATGAAAAATGCACTATCTACTTCCAACTCTCAGCAGTACCGCCCTCTATCGGGCAACTTCGGCCTCAAAACCATAGCTTGTAATATATGGCATTGTCCCGACATCTACCAGCAAGACTTCTGGCAGCTATCGTTTCGTCTCAGTCAATGATAACAACCCTGGCTGCGCCCAATTGTTTCGACAAATTCCACTAATCTGAAGGCTCTATCCAAGGGTGGCCAGTTGTGCGAACAGCCGCTCATTGTCCGGTAAGACCGCCAGATCGACCCGATCAATGAACCGAATCGTCCCGGTCTTATCGATCAGGAAAATCACTCTCAGGCTGTAACCGCGCTCTTCTTCGAAAACACCGTATCTGCGGGAGACTTCACCGTGCGGGTAGAAATCGGACATCAGCGGAAACAACAGACCACCGAGCGACCGAGCCCACGCAACGTGACACGGGACAGAATCCACCGAGATACATAACAACTGGCAGTCATACTGATCAAACCGTTCAATCTCC
>DAOWIM010000296.1 GCA_030640905.1 bacterium | reverse complement strand
CTCGATTACTCAGAAACTGTGGTCCAGAGCCTCACCGCTGGATTGGCGTGGACATCTGCAGTTGACCTGGGTTTTGGGCTTTCGACTAAGATCCATTCTTCAGATTGGAGCGGTAGACAATATGCGATCGATGCGGGAGTTTTACTACGAATACCGATACGCCTGGACCACCTGAGTTCAAGTGACGGCACAGGCTCCAATTGGTTTCTCAGGCCATCAATTGGGTTAGCATTTCTGAACGATCAAATTGGAACAAAGAGTCCGGACCCGTATATCGTCGCCCCTACAACTCGCTCTGGACTGGCCATTGCCATTTTCACGACCTCAGCGGACTCCGTAGACTCCGCGAAATTATTCTCAGTCACAGCCACCTATGAACTGCAACACCGGCACCAAAGGCCGGATATAAACGACCTCTCAAAGTTGGGCATTGAAGTTGGATACCGGGAAGCGCTCTACTTGCGTCTCGGGCGGATGAGCGAAGAGGGTGACACTTATCAGACTACCTGGGGACTGGGCGTCAACATTCAGGGTATCGCTCGAATGTTTGGAGCGGCAGAAGAGGGTTCAATCCTAAAGTTCATGCAAGAAAAGCTGATGCTTGAATATGGTTACGCCAGCTACTCGGAAGATTATGCTTACTTCAACGGCGCGAGGTTCCACCAGATACGAATCACTTACTAACCGCCCTACCCAACAATTTTGAGCTTGGCGTACTTGGCCATGATCTTTTTCAGACCGATCCCCGAGAACATGATATCCAACCGCAACGATTCCCCAAAGCCCTCCACCGCGACAATTTTCCCGCGTCCAAAAGTCGGGTGCTCGACAATTCGCCCCTCGCCTACGCCATCCTCTGTCTCGTACTCATAGTGAACGCCTTTCGGCGCACTCGCGGGGCGTGATGATCGCGCGTATGGTAGACGACCTGTCCCGGCCCGGGTTGGTTCGATATGTACGCCGCTTCGGTAATTGACTTTTTCAAGGAGTTCGTCCGGTATTTCAGCGATAAAACGTGATGGCATCGAAACGACCTCGCCAAACCGATGGCGTATCGCCGCTGTGCTTAAGAAGATTTTCTTTTTGGCCCGCGTCACACCCACATAGAACAGCCGTCGTTCTTCTTCCAATTCCATCGGATCGGCCAACGCCCGCCCCATCGGGAAAAGGCCTTCCTCAAGACCAACAATAAAAACGGTCTCGTACTCAAGCCCCTTGGCCGTATGGAGGGTCATCAACGTAATTTTGTCCTCGATTTCGGCATAGGAGTCAAGATCGGTAAAGAGCGAAATCTCCGCCAGATAGGTATCGAGGTGAGCGTCAGCATTAGACCGGGCGTAGGCGGCCGCGCCCTCGATAAATGATTCGATATTCTCAATCCTCGTCTGACCGACAATCTCATCTTCGGAACGGAGCGCTTCGATCAGCTTGAGGTCGGCCACGAGGTCCTGAGTGAGGATATCAATCGGCGCCGTCTCCCTCTTCTCCCGATACTTCTCAATCAGCTCAACAAAAGGCTGAAGGCGTTTCTGCTTGCCCTTAAGCTCGGCATAGTCACCAGCCTTGAGGGCTGCCTGATAGGAGGAGATGTTATCGCGATGAGCGAGCGTGAGGATATCGTCGATACTCTTTTTCCCGATCCCTCGAAGCGGGTAATTGACGATACGCTGAAACGAGATATCATCGGCCGGGTTGACAATCAGCTTGAGGTAGGCCATCAGGTCCTTGATCTCTCTGCGCTGGTAGAACGATATCCCACCCACTATCTGGTACGGAACATTGGCGCGACGCAACTGCTCTTCAAACGGGCGCGACTGAGCGTTGGTACGGTAGAGAATCACGGTATCCTTAAGCGCCGTGGTTGCCTGTTCGGTGCCAATCCTGCCGACAACCTGAGCAGCCTCATCTTCGGCGGAGTTAACCAGCATCAGCACGAGCTTATCACCATCGCCGGACTCGGTCCAGAGCGTTTTCTCTTTCCGGGCCATGTTGTTGCTGATAACCGCCGAGGCCGCCTTAAGGATCGTGCCGGTCGACCGATAGTTGCGCTCCAGCTTGATAACTTTTGCACCGGAGAAATCTTTTTCAAAATCGAGGATGTTGCGAATATCAGCGCCGCGCCAGCCGTAGATCGACTGATCTTCATCCCCCACCACGCAGATATTCTGATGCTCCCCCACCAGACTTTTCAGCAACAGATACTGCACATGGTTTGTGTCCTGGTATTCGTCAACCATGATATACTTAAACCGGCTGCGATACTTTTCACCTATCTCCTGATTATCGCGAAGCAGTTCGACGGTGTTGAACAGGAGATCGTCAAAATCCATGGCGTTGCACTCACGGATCCGTCGCTGGTACAACTCGTATATCTTTGCGGTGCTTGTCTCAAAATATCCCGACGCTGATTTGGAAAACTGCTCGGCGCCAATCATCTTGTTCTTGGCCTCGGAGATTTTCCGTCGTTGCGGCTTGGGCTTGAACTGACTACCGGCCAGACCCAACTCGGCTATACAGTTCTTGGCCAACGTAACCGAATCGTCTTCATCGAAAATCGTAAATCCGGAATCGTACCCGAGGTGTTCTGCCTCACGCCGCAGGAATCGAGCACAAAACGAATGGAAAGTTGAGATGCTCAGCGCATTGACTGTCCCCCCCAACTCCGAGGCCACCCGGTCGTTCATCTCACCGGCAGCCTTGTTGGTAAAAGTGACGGCCAGAAGTTGGTACGGTTCGGCTAACCGTTCGCTGAGGATATGAGCCAACCTGCGGGTCAGTATTTTCGTCTTGAACGACCAGGCTCCGGCCACCACCAGTAAAGGGCCTTCGGTAGTAGCAACAGCTTCAAGTTGCGCTTCGTTGAGATTTTCCAGCAATCGGCTCATAACAGTAGATGCGAATATAGGGCTCCGTCGCCGTTACGCAATATATTTATGATTTCCACTGTCGGATTTGTCGGTGTTTCTGTCTGGTATGCGAACAAACAGGGTTTCATTCGCCAACTCCGGGGCGGATCCAGGGTATTTGAGTCAAAGACAACGAATTGGAGGAAATACGATGTGGAAATCAAGTTTCATAATAGCGATAGCGGTTTTCGTAACTGCTTGCGGCCGTATCCCGACAGCCCCTACCGACTCCGACCGCCAGGACGCTGTGGTTCAACAGGCAAGCGAAGTTGACAACAGCCGAGGTGGTAAAGAACACCAGAGCACCTTCCACTGTGAAGATGAGTCAATCGACCAACAGGTGAACAAGATCGACGACAGCAAAGGCGGAAAAGAACACCAGAGCTCATTCCACTGTGAAGAAGAGTCAATCGTCCAACAAGTGAGCAAAATCGACGACAGTAAAGGCGGGAAAGAGTTTCAAGTCTCGTTCCAGTGCACTGAAAACGCCGTCGAGGGCAGTGTCACCAGATAAAACCCCTGTCGCGTTGTTGCTAACGCCATATCGATAATGAGGGAGGGGTGTCACAAAAAACGCCGATGACTTAGTGTCATCGGCGTCATACTTTTCTTGCGGCTTTTCGCTTATTCGTATACTGATACGCGCTTGCGGGACTTGCCGACACGCTCGTACTTGACAACTCCGGTTACTTTGGAGAAGAGAGTACAATCGGTACCCATCCCAACATTGTAGCCAGCTTTGATCGGCGTACCACACTGACGGACCAGAATCGATCCGGCCGACACTACCTCACCACCGTAAACTTTGACGCCACGGCGCTGGCCGTTTGAATCGCGACCATTCTTTGAGGAGCCGACACCTTTTTTGTGTGCCATTTTTCTATCCTGTTCTCTTCACGTTTCTTTTCGTTCTCAAAACACCTGCTAACACGGTGCAGTCAACTCCGGCCCAATCACCCCTGCGGGCAACTACCGGAGCCAATAATTATAGCCAAATTCGAGGAAAAGGCAAGTGCTTTCCTAAGCTACTGCGCCACACAGTGTTACCGGGGGCGATTACGGGCGGCGTACAGCGACCCCTCTATTGTTCGCTGACTGCTTCCTCGTGACTCTCTTCGTCCGGTTTGGATTCCTTTGGATTGAACTCAAAGATCAACTTATCTTCGGTAGCACCAATCAACAGATGGCAGTCTCCGGCATACTGGCCGCGAAGGATTTCCTCCGCCATCGGATCTTCAAAATATCTCCGAATAGCACGCTTCAGGGGACGAGCGCCATAGGCCGGTTCGTACCCTTTTTCAACGAGGAAGTCCTTGGCCTCGTCGGTCAATGTGAAGCTGATCCCACGCTCGGCCATCCGGACAGCAATGTCGGCGGCAAGAATTTCAATGATCTGCCGAATGTGATCGCGGTCCAACGCATGGAAAATGATGGTCTCATCCAGACGATTGAGAAGCTCCGGATTGAACTGCTTTTTGAGCTCCTCTAAGACCTTTTTCTTCATCGTGTCGTACGACAGGTCTCCATCCTGCGCATCAAAACCGACCGTCTTGTCGTCCTGAATTTGACGCGTTCCCATGTTCGATGTCATAATGACAATAGTGTTCTTAAAGTCAATCTTGCGACCGAACGAATCAGTCAGGACACCGTCGTCAAGAAGTTGCAGTAGAATATTGAAAACATCGGGATGGGCCTTTTCAATTTCATCAAGCAGCACCACCGAATACGGTTTGCGACGTACTTTCTCCGTCAATTGGCCGCCCTCTTCGTAACCGACATATCCCGGAGGAGCGCCAACCAGACGTGAGACCGCAAATTTTTCCATGTACTCCGACATATCAATCCGGATCAACGACTCAACATCGTCAAAGAGGAAAGTCGCCAGTACGCGGGCCAACTCGGTCTTGCCGACACCGGTCGGGCCAAGGAAAATGAAAGTGCCGATCGGCCGTCTGGGATCACCCAGTCCGGCACGGGCCCGACGAATCGCCTTAGCCAGAGTTGTGATAGCTTCGTCTTGCCCGATGATCGCCTTGTTCAACTCTTCTTCCATCCGCAGCAGGCGATTGGATTCGTTCTCTTCCAATCTAAACAGCGGAATGCCGGTGATCTTCGCCAGGACAGCAGCGACATCATCGGCAGAGAGCGTAATTTTGTTTTTCTCGCGTGACTCGTCCCACTCCTTGCGCATCTCGGCAAGCTTCTCTTTTTTGATCTTGATAGAATCACGAAGCTGCGCCGCGGTCTCGAAAGCCTGATTTTTAACGGCCGCCTCCTTGTTCACCTGGAGTTCCTTAACCTCGTTTTCGATCTCGGTAAACTCTTCGGGACAAGTGAAGGTCGCCAGGTGAGCGCGGGAACCGGCCTCATCTATCAAATCGATAGCCTTATCCGGCTGGAATTTATCGGAGACATACCGATTGGTCATCTTGACCGCACTCTCAATTGCTTCATCGGAGATATTCAAACGATGGTGCTCTTCGTACCGTTGACGCAGACCCTTGAGGATTTCAATTGTTTCCACT
>DAOWIM010000270.1 GCA_030640905.1 bacterium | reverse complement strand
TCGATGAATTCTCCGTGAGCGCCCCGACCGAATATCTCGAAATCAACGATAGTGCCCGGTCCTCAAATAGAATTACCCCCGAGCAGGTGGGGCTGGCCGTTCATCCCGCCGCAAGTCTGGCAGGTGGCGATAGTTCTCAGAACCTGGCGATTCTCAATGGTGTTCTCGCCGGTGAGAAATCGGGCTGTCGCGATGCGGTACTCTTCAACGCCGGAGCGATGATATCTGTGGCCGGGAAAGTGGGATCGATTCATGAGGGTGTGGAGATGGCAACTACGGCAATCGAGAACGGTTCGGCTGCTGAAAAGATGACTGCGTGGATAAAAGCCTCCAGCGGCTGAGTCTGATTCACGCTGCGAGTAAAACCTATGGCCCGTCCAACCGATATTCTCTCTCAGATCGCTGCTGAAAAGCGAACCGAAGTCGAGTTGTTAAAAACTACCCGTCCGCTTCAGGGTTTGATCGACGAGATCAACGATTGCCCCCGCCTTGATTTCAAGAAAGCGATATCAAGTCCCGATCAGATAAACATCATTGCCGAGCTGAAAAAGGGGTCACCTTCCAAGGGTGTTATCCGAAGCGACTTCAACCCGATCAAGTTAGCCGAGCAGTATCACAATGGTGGTGCCGCTGCCTTGTCGGTGCTGACAGAGGAGAAGTATTTTTTCGGTCGGCACGAGTACATGGGCATGGCCAAGGGGAAGACCTCGCTGCCGATCCTGTGCAAGGACTTCATTATCGACTCCTACCAACTCTACTATGCCCGTCTGATGAAAGCCGATGCTATCCTGCTGATTGTCAAATTGCTGCCGCCCGACATGCTTGAGAAGCTGATTGATCTGGCCGCAAAAGTCAGGCTCGACTGTCTGGTGGAAACGCACGATCAAGCGGAAGTGGAGACGGCGCTTCAGGCAGGAGCAGAGATAGTTGGTGTCAACAGTAGAAACTTGAGTGACTTCTCGGTGGACATCAAGAGAGCCGAAGAGTTGGCCTCGCTGATCCCCAAGAACGTGGTCAAAGTAGCGGAGTCCGGAATCGGTTCTGTCGAGGATATCAGTCGCCTCAAGAAGTGTGGCTACGATGCTTTCCTGATAGGGGAGACGCTGGTGAGATCGAGCGACCCGGCAACGTTGCTTCGCGAATTGAGGTCGGCGTGAATCGATTCAGGATCAAAGTGTGCGGGATGACGCGACCGGTCGACGCTGCCCTTGCTGCTAAACTCGGGGCTGATATGATCGGCATGATTTTCTACCGGCGGTCGCCGCGATTTATTTCCCTGAAGGTCGCCAGCAAGATTACCCGGGTCCTGCCCCCAACAGTCGCCAGGGTTGGTGTTTTTGTCAATGCCGACACCGACCGGATATTGCGTGTAGCTGAGAGACTATGTCTCGATTACGTCCAGCTTTCCGGTGATGAGCCCGCAAGCCAGATTATCACCCTCCGAAAGTATGGCCACAAGGTTATCAAATCGTTTACGGTATCGTACAAACGTGATTTTGCACCGATTTATGCAAGCCGCGCCGATCTGGTCATGCTCGACAATCGGTCCGGCTCCCAATACGGTGGCACCGGTGCAGCCTTTGACTGGAAAATCAAGCCACCTCAACCGATAGATAACCTGACGCTGGCCGGTGGCATAAATGCCTCCAATGTTGCCGAGGGGGTGAAAATGTTCCGGCCTCTGGTGGTCGATGTCAACTCTGGCGTGGAGAAATCAGCCGGCGTTAAGTCGGCACGTAAGTTAAAGCAGTTCTTTAAGGTGTGTGACGTACTACGCTATGGTGCATAAGTATAACAAGAGACCCAACAGCCGCGGTCGATTTGGTCCCTACGGTGGTCGGTATGTTCCGGAGACTGTGATCTACGCTCTGGAAGAGCTCGAGCAGTGTTACCGAGAGATCAGGAAAGACCGTTCGTTCAAGCAAGAGTTGGCAGGGTATCTAAAGACATTTGTTGGTCGTCCCACCCCTCTCTATTTTGCCGAGCGTTTCACCGAGCATCTTGGTGGCCCGGAGATATATTTCAAGCGCGAAGACCTCACCCACACCGGCGCTCACAAAATCAACAACACAGTCGGGCAGATACTTCTTGCTAAGCGAATGGGCAAGAAGCGAATTATTGCCGAAACTGGCGCCGGGCAGCATGGTCTGGCAGTAGCGACAGTTTGTGCTCGGTTCGGCTTTCCCTGCGTTGTTTATATGGGTGCCGAAGATATAAAACGGCAGAAACCGAATGTTGAGAAGATGCTCCTGCTGGGGGCCGAAGTTGTGACGGTTGAGTCGGGCAGTTGCACCCTCAAAGATGCCACCAGTCAGGCTCTTCGTGATTGGGTGACCAACGTCCGCAACACTTTCTACATAATCGGTTCGGTGGTTGGACCGCACCCGTATCCGATGATCGTTCACGATTTCCAGAGTGTGATCGGAAAGGAAGCGCGGCGACAATGTCGCAGTCTATTCGCCAAGCTTCCCGATGCAATCGTTGCATGTGTTGGCGGCGGATCAAACGCGATTGGCATATTCGATGCTTTTCTTGCCGATAGCAGCGTCAGTTTGATCGGGGTAGAGGCGGCCGGATTTGGTCTGACGAGTGGTCGTCACGCCGCTACGCTTTTGAAGGGGAAGCCGGGAGTTCTGCACGGTTCGTACAGCTACTTGATTTATGATTCGGATGGTCAGGTTGTTCTGCCGCATTCGATCTCAGCCGGTCTTGACTATCCCGGTGTTGGGCCGGAACATTCGTATCTAAAAGACCTCGGGTGCGTTCGGTATACTTCGGTGACCGATAATCAGGCTGTCTCAGCGTTCAAGTTAGTCTCCCGTCTGGAAGGAATTATACCGGCGATGGAAACATCGCACGCCCTGGCCTGGGTAATCAAAGGTCGTAAAGAATTCCGCAGGAATGAGCGGTTGGTGGTGTGCCTCTCCGGTCGCGGTGATAAAGACATGCCGATCATCAACGAATTGGACGCCGGCAAATGAGCAACCGTATTATCAACAGGCTGGCAACGCCGAGCGGGAGGAAACTACTGATTCCGTTCTTCACCGCCGGATATCCGGACATCGCTACCACGGTTGAACTTGTCAGGGTGGCCGAGGAT
>DAOWIM010000119.1 GCA_030640905.1 bacterium | reverse complement strand
TGGAGAAGTTGTGTTGGTAACGGCGCGAGAGGATCGAAACATAGTTGGCAATAACCACGCCTTCGCCGATACTGACCAGACCGATTGTTGTATGGCCATTAATAAACACGTTGCGGCCAATTTCAGTACCAATTTTGGATACGTACGATCCAAAACCGATATTCAAATCGAAATAAGCCTGCTTTAGTGTCAACTTGTAATAACAAGCTCGTGCTACAGCACCCGGATAGGATGGCACGAGGCTGAAACTCTGAGCGAATAGGTCAAAAAAGGTAGAGTCACCCAGTGCTTTGTGCCACAGCGTAGCGATCAGGCCGAAAGGAAGGACCATGATCAGCACAATGGCACGGAACGAATATTTCAGTACTTTTCTGATAACGCTGTCTCCATTCCTGATATCTTGGTGTAAAACTGTTCGTATCGATCGAGCACCTGTGACCAGTCAAAACGATGATGCGCTTCTTGGCGTGCTTTAGTAGCCAGCCTATTGGCTATACTTTGGTTTTCAATCAGACTGTTGATGCAGTCGGCCAGGGCGTTGACATTATTGCTTTCGTAAAGCAGACCGGTTCGTTGGTGGCTCACAATTTCTCCATTGCCGCCGACATCCGAAGCGATAGTTGGTAACCCGGCGGCCAAATATTCAATAAGTGAGTTCGACAGGCTTTCGTGATGGGAGCATAACACGCCAATGTCGAACGCCGCTAAGCAATTTATTACACGGTTCTGCCTTCCGACAAGTTTGAACTTGCCAGTCAAATGCCGCCGATCAATTTCGGCCTGAAGCTTCTTACGTAGTTCCCCTTCTCCTACAACTACAAACCGCGCCTGAGAATATTTCTCTGTTACAATCGTGGCAGCTTTTATCAGTGATTCAATATTCTTCACCGGTCGAAGGTTTGCTACGGTACCTATGACGATCTGGCTTCGGTCGATGCTCCACTCATTTCGTTGTTGTTCACGTTTTGATTCGTCAATATCTGTAAACTCCGACAGTTCCAAACCATTAGGGATTACCTCTATTTTGTTTCCAGCTACTCCCTCGACCTCCTGGGTTAATTTCGCCGCGGCGTGTGAATTGGCTAAATAGCGGGAGGTCCATCGACGCAGAGAGCGCAGGATGATTACCTGTTGCCAGTTGTGCCAGTGGCCGGCATTCCTTCGACTGGAGATAATCACTGGGCAGCCAGCAAGGTGAGCTGCGATTGTCCCAATTATGTTGGCGTCAACGAAGAAGGTCTGTACGATATTAAATCGCTCGTTTTGGTGTAGCTTGCGGAATTTCCGGATGAACCGTAGCGACTGGTATCTTAGTAACCGGGTCAGTTTGAAAGTTGTGCAGGGGACCGAAATTGAGTGGGATTGGAGCCATGGGGAATCGCGCAAACAGATCAAGTGTGGCTGAAACTTGGAGTGATCAAGTCCGTCCAGCAACATCATGAGTTGCTTTTCGGTGCCGGCTGCTTCGGTCGCAATAGTATCTATGATAAAGGCAATCTTAATCATCGGAACTTCTGCTGGTGTTGAGAACCTCCCGATATATACGGGTCAGTTCTTTGCTCTGTTTCTCAAAGGTAAACTCTGATTTTACAAAATCAAAGCCCTGGTGTGCCAGAGTTTTACGTTCTTGGTCGTCATTAGACAGGTGCACGATAGCGTTAGCCAGAACATCAACATCTTTCGGGGGAACCAGGATACCGGTGCGACCATCGGTGATGACCTCCGGTACTCCCCCGACCGATGTTGCGACTACGGGAATCTTCAAAGCCAGAGCTTCCAGGACGATATTGGGCAGGCCTTCGGATAATGAGGGATTGACCAGAAGGTCAGCGCCCTTGATACAGCCGATAAGATTTTGCTCAAAACCAGGACAGACAATATGCTGGTCGCAATTTTTCTTGACTGCCAGACGCTTCACGCGATCAATGTCAGGGCCATCACCGAAGAGGATGAAGCGAAGTTTGTCATTTCGTTTGATGGCCTGAGCTGCTGCTCTAATGAGGTAGTCCTGTCCCTTTTCCGCTGAGAAACGACCACCAGAGATACAGACAATCGCTTCGGCAGGCAGGTTGAAGCGTCGTCGCAGATCAACTTGTGGTACCTTGTCGAATTCCTCTGGTCGAACGGCATTATGAACCACCGATATTTTGCCTTGGTCTATATGAAGCTTTACCAACTTCTGTTTCTGGCCCGACGATACCGCCACGATCCGATCAGCAAAACGCAGCACAAACTTATCGAGGAGACAGTAGGCGCGAATCTTGAGGTTCTCCTTGGTCCATCCCCGAGAAAACGCGATCCAGCGTGCTCTCGTTCCCTTGCGCGCCCAATAACCTACCAGAGCTGTACGGTAATCATGGGAGCAGAGGATGTCGATATCCATTTCTTTCAAGTAATCCCTGACCATGCCAATAGCTTTTAAGTCATATGCGCTTCTGACCTTGAACAGGTGGACGGGGATTCCGTCTCCTGCTGCCTTGGTCAACAAATCCGGCTGCCGTCCATTTTCGGCGAACGAGGAAACGCATATCTTTGCGTCACTGCCTCTAGCGGCCAAAGCATGTTCGTGAAGCTGGCGTTCCGGACCACCATAGAAGTTGGTTGCTCTGAGATGGAGAATTTTCATTGGTCCGATACCAAATTTTCCATGAATGATGCCTGTTTCTCGGCGAGCAGATCCCATCCATAGGACTCCTCTACCAACTTTCTTCCAGTCTCACCGAGTTGTTTCCTGAGAGGTTTGTTAAAGAACAACTGTATCACTCGGTCGGCAAAGTCCGATGGTGTGTCTGCCAGCATAATATTAACACCGTTATTGACCTCAAGTCCCTCAGCGCCAATTGATGTTGAGACAACAGCCTTTCCCATAGCCATTGCCTCCAGGATTTTTAGTCTTGTTCCTCCCCCGATTCGAAGCGGTACTATTACCACCGCACTTTGGTAAACATAGGGGCGAACATCATCTACTCTTCCTGTCACCGTCAGGCCGGCGATGTCTCCCAGTCGCTTCACTTGTGGCGGGGGATCTCCTCCGACAAGTACGGCCGAGGCCTCGGGAACTTGCTTTCTTATCAATGGAAATATCTCTTCAGCAAAGTACACTGCCGCATCCTGGTTTGGTCGCCAGTTCATCGCGCCAACAAAAGCCAATTGCGGTTTTTCATCTTCTTGTTTGCCAGATCGGAAATACTCCAGGTCCACACCATTCTCAACCACTTTCACCGATAGCTGCTGATTGATCTCCGAAATCTCCTGTCCCTCGTCGACCGACACGGCGATTGTTCCATCTACCCAATGAAATGCATCCTTCTCGAACTTGACGAGTTTTTCGGTCTGCTTTCGAATATACCATTTCTTGAGAGGATTGCGTTCGTTCTCAAGGTATCGCTGCCATATTCGGTATTCAATGTTATGAGCAACAATTAGTTTCAGGGGGCCGGCCAAATTCTTCACGTATGCTGCGTACGGAGTCCATTCGCAGACTATGATGTCCGGCTTCGTCTCATCAACTGCCTTGTGGAACGCTTCATTGAACTCCTGGGTGTAGTGACTGGTGACAATATATGGGTCAGCAGATGCGAGGTTGGCCAGCAATCTCAAATAGAACAGCGGTCCGGTTTTGGCTGGAGCCTGCCGCTGAACTGCAATCGGGTGCATGTTGGCTCGCATCATCGCTTGTGCCGCTGCGGAGTTGTCGGTTCCATAGGCAAGATAGTGAACGGTGTGCTTTAATGCCAGACGACTGCAAAGATTGAACGAGCGGATTCGTTTGCCGGTATCCAGTGGATGAGGAAACGCTTCGTCTATGACCAGTATTTTCATTGTCTTCGATCTTTAACCTTTCGTCGGTCTGGTTACCTTGGAGATGACATATCGATATTTACCTGATTGAGCTCGTTCGATCTTATCGACAGGTTCTATCAGGTATTCTATGTCAGGACCAATATTTTCTCTGAACAACTGCACAAGAGTGTCCAATTCGCGTTTAGAATCGCTGGTTTTTCCTTCAAAGCGAATTCTGATTAAATCGATCTTGTCCTGCACAATCTGGATACGAGTCTTTATCATAGCCTCTTGGATAGCGAGGCGCACGCCTGCTCCAGCGACACCGGTTCCATCAAGTCGCCAGATGATGTCAGATTCGCGTCCCTGAACGTTTCGGACGCGCGGGGAGGACAGACCACACGCGCATGGCGAATGGTGCAACTCACCAAAATCGCCAGTGTGATAGCGAATCAGCGGCATGGCTCGATTCAGCAGGTCGGTAACCAACAGGGTCCTCAGCCCGCTGTCCTGAGTAGCGGTTTCAACTGATTCCAGATAGACACTGTCGGTGAAGTAGTGCATTCCATTGTGTTGAGCGCATTCGATGGCTGCGGTGCCGTATTCTCTGGCTCCGTATCTCTCGTAAACGTTCTCGGCAAACATGTCTTGTATCTTCTGCTTTTGAAATTCATCGACCGGTTCAGCTGTCAATGATACTACCGGTATTCGAAAAATCTCGACAACGCCAGCCTCAATCCTCTCAGCGAGATCGCAGGCCACAGAGGGGTAAGCGGACACAAAAGTTGGGTTGTATGTTTTTGTGTCCTCAACGAATTTCTGGTAATTCTCATTACTAAGATTGGAAACATCCAGGAAATAATGCCGATCGCTCCACTGGCGGATCAACCGGCCTTTTAGACTGGATGGCTGCAGCAGGTCCTGTGAGGCTCCCCAGAGCCAGCCCTGCCACTGACCGTCTTTCCAGCCATAGTGACGGGCGATAGCCAGGTCAATTCCCCGACGGTAGGCCGAACAATAATCATCGCGGAAGAAGGCCAAGTGGATGCCGGAAGTTCCACCTGTCGAAGCAGTTGACAATCTACTTTTAGGGGCACACAGAATATCGTCCATGTTGTCGATGAGGTCGGTTTTGGTCAATTCGGGAAGCTTTGCAAGATCAGAGAAAATCCTGATATCTCCCTGCTTGAAGCCGACTTTTTTAAAGCGTTTCCTGTAGAATCGACTGTGGATGTAGGCATGATCAACTATCCTCGAAAGGGAATTCAATTGTTCGGACAGGAGAATTTCAGATGGCCGTACCATATTGGAAGCTACTTTGCGAGCGTGCCTATAAATAGGCCGACTACCCCGGTAGCAGGTTAGCAGGTACTTGCCCAAACTGGCCAGTAGTTCGTTGGGTTTTCTCGTCCGTGTCAATCAAAGCCCTTTCTGTTCAATAGCCGAAGCGTCGGCAGGGGATAGGTCTATATCGGAGCTTTCGCTGTCAGCTTGTAAGCGGACTGCAGTCAGGTTGGCCAGAACCACAGAGAACGCTCCAAAGATATACCAGTTCATGCGGAAGAGGTTATGGCCAAACAGACCTAGAACGAAAAGCATAATGATACCCAACTTGATAGCGCTGGCTATGTTGAAATTAAAATCAGGTTTCCACCCAGATTGGGAATATCGCATCCTGACATACTTGACATTTCGTAAGAAGGTGATTATCAGGAAGAAGAACGTGCCTATGCCAAGGAGACCTAGTTCACCGGCCAGCGTTCCCATCATATTGTGAGCTTTGAAAAAGCCATGTCCGGATTTGCCAAAATACCAACTGAAATTCCCAATCCCCACGCCGGTGAGCGGTCTTTGCATCATAAGCTCCAACCCAAAAAAAAGTCCCTTGATTCGCCCTAAAGCTGAGGTGCTGGCTCCGCTGGTGCTTTCAGCGCTGACACTGCCAATTGTCATGAATCGTTCTCGATACTGGTCGGGCATGACTGCAGCCAGGATGATTATCGCCGAGAGGCCGATTGCGATCGCAGCCGTTCTGTAGCGCGACTGCCACGCCAGAAGCAGCACCAGAATTATTATCCCCACCATGCCACCTCGAGATCCTGTAAGGATTACTGTCCAGATGCATGATAACAACAGCATTAGCAAGGATATTTTTATCAGCTTATTGCGGTACGTTTTGATTAGAAAGAAGATGAACGGTATGGCCAGAATGATGGTAGTAGCCAGAGTATTGGGGTCTATTGGTACATCTCCGAGCGAATGGGCACGTTCAATGCCTTGCCGGACCTCGAAATTGCCTGAATAGTACTCTACCGATGACGATATAGCGAGAAAACCGACACATAAGACATAGAGAATAATCAGGGCTTTCATCTTGCCAGGGCTATCAACGATTCTAATGATCAGCAAGTATACCAGGAATATCTTGGAGAAATCGATAAACGTATCCCATGCAGTTTGTAAATCAGAAGCACCGAGAATAGAGAGAAAGCAAGCCACCATGAACGCGAAGTAGGCATAGTCGGCCCGGAAGAAATCAAACCGTTTTCTGACAAATGCGATATTGATCAAAAAACTGCAGGCAACCAGGATCGCTATCATCCTTTCATATGGGATGGGCAATCTCCCAAGGGCAGGGAAAAGTATGTTTGCCTGTAAGAAAAATATGGTCAGATACACCATCAGACCCGCGAAAGGATATTTGAGAGTGGCGATTACAAGAAGAGTGCCGAACACCAGAACAAACGGTAGCAAGTGATAGGGTGCGGGCAAGGCCAACATAGCAGCCAGCGTCGTTATTGCAAAGGCTGCTCCCAGGTAGTAGAAGTGAGTAGCCTTGACATATTGTCGAGTGCCGCGATCTATGCTATCAACGGAACTTCTCATATCAGTTGCAATTCTTCAGAATTACTCTTTACTCATTATGTCGGCTTATTTGCACAATCACAATTAGTAATTTATTCAAGCTTCAATCTAATAAGTCAGACCAATTTGCAGCAGGCTCGAAGGAATTATGGGAATCCGTTATTCCTGCTTCCCTCCGTGAAGATGAGAAATTGTAAATCGGTGTTTGCCGGAGGGCGTTGGCTCAATACGGCTGGTTCTGATTATTTCTACATTCACTCCCGGGCCTGTTTTCTCCTGAATTGATTTCCTGAAATGCTCCAAGTCAACATCATCCGTTTTAGTCACCACCAGAAGTTTCAGCCGGTCAGCAGTTTCCTGGATAAGCTGAAACTGGGCTACTTTCGGGTGACCATAAAACAGGTGCGTGAAATAC
>DAOWIM010000311.1 GCA_030640905.1 bacterium | reverse complement strand
TGTTGTAAAACAGATAGACGGCGTCTTCACTTTTCTCCACCTGCTGATGATAGCCTGCGGTTACAATCTCGCGATTAGCGCCAGCCAAACGCTCGCCAATGTCGTCTCGCTTTTTAACAATCGTTTTGAACAATGCCGAGGCCAGCGCATTGGCCTCGGCATCATCAGGATTGAACAAGACCAGCCCATACCGCCCCAACAGGTGCGTCATCAGCTTGCCAAACGCTGAGACCATTGTTTCTTCAGGCCGATACGATTGCCTCAGCAACGCGTAGAGTTCATCGCTGAAATCGGTATGCCCCAGAGTTTCCTCGACAAGACTGATCGCACTTTCAAGAGAGGAGGCGTCTGACAACTCAATTTGCGAGACAGGCAGCGCGCACTCCGATGTCGCCTCGTATGCAACGCGAACAATCTTCCCCTCGCGCGAGAGCAGATAAGTATGATTCACTTCTTCAAAATCGTGATCATCACCAGCTATCCAGAAGATTGGAACGACCGGCCGGTCAAGTTGTTCGGCGTAGAGTTTTGCCTGCTTAATAATGCCGAGCGCTTTGAAAATAACCAGCATTGGTCCACCAAACAAACCCGCCTGCTGACCGGCGAACACGCACAGCGCGTTTTTCTCCCCTATGGCGCGGATATTCTCAAGCGTAGCATCGCCGACACCGAACTGTCGGTTCTGGCGCTCAAGAATCGAAGCGATAGCCTCGCGATTGTACGAGGAAGCATCCAGCCGGGAAGCTATCTGTTGAATATCCGAAGACGGAAAAAACCGCCGGGCCGAATCGTTCCCATTGAGAAAGTCGAGATAAAGGTTTGAGTAGCCCAGCTTTTCCCCGGGCGTTATCAGAT
Source organism: bacterium (assembly GCA_030640905.1). GTDB lineage: Bacteria > Zixibacteria > MSB-5A5 > GN15 > FEB-12 > DAOUUR01. Next base: position 7,186 of record DAOWIM010000311.1, on the reverse strand, counting down.
CATTTGCCAAAGGCTGCGTCCTCTCCGGTCACCGATGCCTCTTGCTTTCTCTTTTTTGAAAACAGTCCCACAAAATCATCAATCAATGTATAGACAACCGGCACCACCACCAACGTCAACAAGGTGGATGAAATGATGCCGCCAATAACCGCACGCGCCATCGGCGCACGGAGTTCGGCTCCCGGTCCAAGCCCGAGGGCCAGCGGCAACATCCCGAACACGGTTGCAAAGGTCGTCATCAGGATCGGTCTCAATCTGACCGGCCCTGCTTTCAGAATTGCATTATACCTTGAAACACCTTCCTGACGCAGTTGTTTCACAAAATCGATCAACAGGATAGCGTTCTTTGTTACCAGCCCCATTAACAGCACAATTCCAATCAAAGACATAATCGAGAACGATGACCCGACCAGCCCGATAATCGCTCCAATCAGTGAAAGAGGAAGCGACAGCATGATTGAGAAAGGATCGAAGAACGACTCATAGAGGGAGGCCAGCAGCAAATAGATAAATATGACCGCCAGAGCCAACGCACTGAAGATGCTCTGAAACGATTCCTCCATCATCTCAGCTTCGCCCACCACGCCAATAAGGTACCCCGGCGGAACATCGACGGTCTCATCAACGGCGGTCATCACCTGGTTAATGATCGTACCGGCAAACGCCCCAGCCAGTGGATTGGCATTGATACGAACCTCACGTTGGCGATCGTACCGATTGTACTGGCCGATAGAAGTCTTCTTTTCAATTGAAGCAACGCGATTCAATGGCACGAGGAAAACATCACGGTCATCGAGCTCCTTACCGCTACGGATCATGATCCGTCCGATATCCTCAGCCGAAGCTCGGAACGATTCATCGAGGCGAACACGCACGTCGTATTCTTCGTCGTGTTCCTTGAAACGGGTAACCACTTCACCTTCAATCAGCGACCTGACCGTACTCGGGATTTCAAAGAGATTGAGTCTTAGATCGTTGGCCAATTTGCGATCGATCTCGATCTGAATCTCCGGCTTCCCCTCTTCCATCGTATTGTTCACGTCGGTCGCCCCGGGAGTATTGTACGCAATGTCCTGAACCTGCCGGGCCAGACGGGTTAACTCAGACATCTCGGGACCACGAATCGAAACTTCGATCGGCTTCTCGCTGTGTCCCCCTTCACCCAGACCAACCATATAGTCGATTCCAGGAATTGTCTTAAGAGCGGTCCGCACCGAGTCGATCAACTGGAAGACGGAAAGCTCGCGGTCCGATTTATCGGTCAGCAACGCCAGAATACGTCCTTGCGTAACCGGATTATTACCGGCACCGATGGTTACATACGTATCGGTGACCTCATCAAACGTGGCCAACACATCTTCGACATTACGGAAACGCGCTGCCGTTTGGGCCAAGTTGGTGCCCGGTGGTGTCTCGATGTGTACGGCCAGTTTAGCTTGATCTGTCTGGGTTATAAACTCAGCACCGACAAATTGGGCGGCACCGAAAGCTGCAGCCAGCGAACCGATAACGATAACGATCACCAGCCAGCGGTGTTTCAACGATTTGGCGAGGAGTTTTTCATAGTACGGTTTGAATGAATCGAAGGTGATATTCCAGTAAGAGATCACTTTGAAAATTGGACGCCAGATGGCAGAGAGAACGCGACGGATGGGGCTCTTTTTCCGGGGCGGAGTACTATCGGAGTTCTTCCCCTTCAGCATCCTTGAGGACAGCATCGGTGTCAAAGAGAATGCCACAAACAACGATATCATAACGGCGACAGCTACGGTGATTCCAAACTGTGTAAAGAACCGACCGACGATCCCCTCCATAAAGGCGATCGGAATGAATACGGCAATGATTGCCAGCGTGGTCGCCATCACAGCCAACCCAATCTCCTTGGTGCCGGTGAAAGCAGCCTCCCGGGCCGACTTCCCCTCCGCCATGTGTCGATATATATTTTCGATCACAACAATAGCGTCATCAATCAATATCCCGACCGCCAGCGAAAGCCCCAGCAACGTCATGAAGTTGATTGTGTAACCCAGAAACAGCATTGCCGTGAACGTTGAGATAATTGATATCGGAATGGATAGACCGGTAATAATGGTCGGCTTGATATCGAGCAGGAAAAGAAAGATAACCAGCACAGCCAGCAGGGTACCAAACCGAATGTTGAATAGAATCTCGTGGACCGAATCTTCGATAAACACGGCGTTATCTTCGACCAGTTGAATCCTGATATCAGCCGGCACCTCTTCCCGCAGTTTATCCAGCGCCGCACGCACTGCCCTGGCAACGTCGACCGTGTTGGCGCCTGACTGCTTGACAACACTAAGGGCAACCGCCTGCCGGTTATTGTAGGAAGAGAATGACCGTTTTTCCTCGACAGTATCCTTCACAGCGGCAACATCCTTCAGATAAACCGGAACACCCTCGTTGTTCCTGATAACGATATCCTCAAACTGCGCTACCTCGGTAAGCCGCCCCATCGTGCGAACAAGATACTCACGCGAGGCTTCGTCGATCCGCCCGCCGGGAATTTCCAGATTGGCTACGCGAATCGCATTTTTTACCTGGTCGATACTGACCTGATACGACTCCATCCGCGCCGGATCGAGAGCAATCAGAATCTCGCGTTCTTCACCGCCAATCAGCCGGACATTACCAACACCGTTGATTGTTTCGAGTCGTTTCTTGATCGTGTTCTTTGCAAACTCAGTCACTTCGCGGGCCGGTCGTTCTCCGGCGATAACAATCGACATAATCGGCATAGCGCTGGGGTCATACTGACTGACCACCGGTTCTTCCATGTCATCGGGAAGATCGCCCCGGATGGCGGCGACCTTTTCGCGGATATCCTGAGTTGCCTCGGAGGTTTCCTTCTCCAATATGAATTCAATAATCATGAGCGAATATCCTTCGCTCGATTGCGAAGTAATATGTCGAATACCAGACACCTCGTTGACGGCATCCTCGATCCTTCGCGTCACCTCGGTCTCAACCGCCTCAGCCGATGCGCCCGGATAGATACTAATGACCGTTACAATCGGGAAATCGATTTCGGGGAACATGTCGAGGTTGAGGCTATAATATGAAAAAGCTCCCAGCACCAATAAGGCGCCGATCATCATCGTGGCAAATACCGGCCGGTTGATTGATACTTCGGATATCTTCATCGTACAGTCTGTTCCAGAGATGCAATTTTCACGCTGGTGCCGTCACTGAGATAACTCTGGCCAAGCGTCACGAGAGTATCGCCGGGATTCAAACCAGAACTGACCACCACGCCGCCCTCAACATCGATTCCAAGCTGAACCTCCCGCTGGTTGGCAACGCCGCCGGATACGAGATAGACGACGTTCCGATCATTCAGCACCGTTATGGTCTCTCGGCCTACGATGAAAACATCTTCCAAAAGATCGATCACAACTTCGATGGTGGCAAAGGTCCCGGCCTTAAGTGCATGGTCGGCGTTGTCAATGACCACTTCGACTTCAAACGATCGCGTCACAGGATCGGCGGACTCCGAAACCGATGTCACCTTGCCCGGACTACGAGTACCATTTTCACCAATAGAAACTTCAACTTCCGCGCCACGACTAAAGTGGGAAAGTTCCTCAGCGTTCACAAAGAATTTCACGCGTAAGCGGTCAATGGTCGCAACAGTACCGAGCACTTTTCCGACAGTCGGGAAATCGCCCTGGGCTACACTGAGCGAAGTAACTACGCCGCTGATCGGTGCTTCGACCGCCACCAATTTGGACGCGGCATCGAACGACGCCTTGCTGACATCGTAGGCCGTTTTCGCTTCATCGTACTGTGACTCCGAAACAGCACCTTCGCCAAAGAGGTACTCCATCTTCTTGAATGTCTTTTCGGTGTTGCGGAAAACCGATTCGGCCTCGACGTACCGCGAACTGGCGCCATTCTTGTCAAAGGAAACAAGTATCTGTCCGGCCTTTACCGTCTGACCTTCGCGAACATGCACTTTCTCAACCGCTTCGGATAGACGTGCATAGATAGTCGCCTGCCGCTCGCCCTCCAGCGATCCGGTGAAACTTCTGACCACTCGTCGTTCAGTCGGCTGCACTACAGTAGCGCGAACCGAAACAGATCTCTCGACCGCCTGTGTCTCTTCTGTCTCCCCGCATGAGAGCAAGGTTGTGGCGGCAAGTATCGGTATGACGATAGTTGTTGTAAGAACGTTTTTCATTGTTACGATCCAATGCTGATATCAATAGTGGTAGCTTTTTTCATTTGTGATTTTGCCCGAAGGTAATTAAACCGAGCTGTGGCCATCATTTGGCGCGCGGTGGTCAACGCCGTCTGAGCCGAGAGCACTTCAAGTTGCGTTCCGATCCCGGTCTCATATCTAAGGTTGGCAATACGTAGTCCTTCCTCGCCCTGCGCAATCGTTTCACCCTGAATATCAAGCGCTTTTCTTGCCTGAATGATCTGGTCATACGCCGCTTCAACCTCAAGCGTCACGTCATCACGATACTGGGCCAGAGCCAATCGACTCTGCTGGTAGGCTGCTCTCCGATCCCGAACCTCACCGCTGCGGCTGCCGCCGTGAAAGATCGGAATAGTTAGAGCCAACCCCACCGACCAGGACTCAGCCTGGTTGTCAGTGAGGGTCATTCGATCCGATTGCGACTGCCAACTATAATTGGAGACAGCATCCAACGATGGGAAATAATCGCCGCGAGCAATCTGAATTGCCTTCTTGTTCATCTCGGCGTTGTACTCTGCCATCTTCATCTCCGGACGATGCGCCAGAGCCGAGTCTGTCATCGCCTCCGACGAGAGCATCGTGGGCAGCGCAGGTTCAGTTTCAACCTCAACTAACACCACCGGTTCATCAAGATCAATCCCGAGAAATGACTTCAACCGTTTTTCAGCTAAACGGGCACTTGATTCAACCTCAAGAATCTGAGGCTGCAGGTTGGACTTCTCTACACGCGCCCGCAGAACTTCGTATTCGGAGACCAATCCCTGCGAGAAGAGTTTCTCGACCATCTCAAGGTTATAGCTGTTGGTTTCAAAGGCCGCCTGAAGAACGTCGAGTCTGGTCTTTTCCAGTATCGCCGAGTAGAACAGAAGGTCGGCATTGTATTCAATCTCGGAGGCAACCCGCTCGGCCTGACTGTCTGCGTATTTTTTGTATATCCGTGCTATTGAAATCGCCGTGAAGACTTTCCCTCCATGCCACAACGATTGACGAACATTGAGTGCCGCCCCGAACGAATTCTTGAAACCGGTCTTGAACTCCACCGGATCCGGCTCATCTTCTATATTAACAAAAAACGATGGCAGCTTGAGATTCCGATTGTAGGAGCTGGTGATATCAACCGTGGGAAAAGCACCGGCCCTTCTCCGTGTAATTTCGGCATCTGCGCGCGCTACGTCCTCAATCGACGCCAGATAGGTTCGGTTAAATTGCAGCGATCTTGCCCGCACGTCCTCAACTGTCAGTACCATCTCCGCCCGCGAATCAACACGCAGGAGAATCAAACAGATCAGACACGCGAGAATGTATGTGGTCTTCTTCATTTTCGGGTCCTCTTCTTCCCACTAACCTGCCCGGCAAAGAGCTGCTCCAGCAGTTGCATCTGCGCATCAATATCGACTTTCAACCCGTGTACCATCGTCTCGGCAGCCAAACCATGATACAACGCTACAATCATCATAACTATTTCGCCCCGCTGTTTCAAACTGCGGCCAAATGACGGGTCAAGCATCTCGGCGAATTTGACCCGACGTTCACGAACCCGTCTGGAAATATACTTCTTAATCCTCGGGATTCGAAGACCCTGAATCCAGATATCGACAGCGTCCTGATGCTTCAGCCCACCGCAACCCTGATGGAGGTCTCGAAGCAGACGGAAGAGACCGACCGGACTGATTTTCTCAGGCATCTGCTCGGCAAACATTGCGTTCCCATACTCGTTGATCGCCTTGACCAATTCAAAAAGAACATCCTCCTTGTTGCTGAAATGGAAATAGAGGGCGCCTTTGGTCAGGCCGGCTTTACGGGCTATCTCTTCGGTCGTGGTAGCCCGATAACCCTTCCGGACAAACAGCGTCTGGGCTGCCCGCATCAACTGTTCGCGCCGCTTCTGGGCGGGCAACTTGGGGCTCTGCTGAATCTTATGTTCTTTTCCTGGTTTTGCTATAGTCATTTATTCTCCTACATACCTACCGGTGGGTATCTAATGTATGTATGGTACGACCTTTGTCAACAGATGTTTCAACAGATTCTTAGAAAAAAATCAAGAGAACTGCTCGATTATAGCCATTTCTTGCGCCGGAAAAACACTACCAGCGACAGCACCACCGACAACATCAAACCAAGCGCCAATAGATAACCGTACTTCCAGTCCAGTTCGGGCATAAAGTCGAAATTCATGCCCCACAGGCCAACCAGAAAAGTCGGCGGAATGAACAAGACGGTGAAGATCGTCAGGAACTTGATGATTTCGTTGGTCTTGGTGGAGACCGATGAATAGTAAGCTTCGAGAGACGAGTTGAGGATTTCGCGATGAAAATCAGAGATGTCGCTGATCCGCACCAGATGATCATGAACGTCGGAGAAATAAACCTGGGTTCTCTCCCCTACCAGATCAAACTGCCCCCGTTCAATATGGCTGATGACTTCCGTCTGTGGTAGCACGGCGCGCTTGAGGTTGACGATGTCCCGTCGAAGCGTGAAGATGGAGCGAACTGTCTCTTCGTCGGGCGCTCCGAGAACGTCATCCTCGATCTGCTCAATCTCGTATTGCAGGATGTCGAGAATTGTATTATAGTTATCGACAATCGTATCGATTACGGCATGTAGGAGGAAATCCGCACCGCGCGACATCAACCGTTCGTCACGCTCGGCTCGACTGTACAGGTAGTCAAAAATGCGGTGTTCATCATAGTGCGCGGTCACCAAAGTGTTACGAGTGAGAAAGAGATCAATCTCGCTGCTCTTGAGGCCTTCCTCACGACCAATATAGTCAACGACGGGAAAAACCATAAACAGATAGCGATCATAGTCGTCAATCTTAGTCCGGGGTTTCTCGGATATAACGTCTTCGATGGCCAGCGGATGAAACTTGAAGTCATGAGTCAGAACGTACGATTCCTGATCGGTTGGCTTGCACAGATCAACCCAGAGGATAGAGTCCTTAGCCTCGAAGAGACGGTCGAAATCAGC
>DAOWIM010000241.1 GCA_030640905.1 bacterium | reverse complement strand
TGCCTTTTGAACAAACGAGCCAGAAGGACTTCAACCGCCGTATCATACCTGGGCACAATCGGACAGAAGGGCCGGTCCAGTATCGCAGCCACTTCTTCCTTCAGTTGCTCCATACCCTGGCTGCGATTTCCAACCACCGGCACTACCGGTATCCCACCGAGGAGTTCCGAGAGCTCTTTTGTATCGATCGAAATCGCACGCCGTTCGGCCAGATCGACCATGTTCAGGGCCAAAACTACCGGCTGACCTATCTGAAGAATCTGCAGGAGCAGATAAAGACTTCTTTCGAGATTAGTAGCATCAAGCACACAGATAATGGCATCCGGAAGTTTCGAACCGCTAACTTTGCCATAGAGCGCCGAAGCCGCTATATGCTCGTCAGGGGATATAGCCGCCAGCGAATACGCCCCCGGAATATCAACGAGGTTGTAACGTACACCTTCATAACTGTCTACTGTAAAATAGCCACTTACTTTCTCAACTGTCACCCCCGGATAATTACCAACCTGCTGACTTAGCCCGGTTATAGCATTGAAAATGGTCGTCTTCCCGGTATTGGGATTACCACATACAGCAATCGTAACAGTATTCGATGATGTAGTTCGAAGGGGTGAGGTCATAGCATTCAACGAAACAACTCGGGTTACTCTTCAAGTTCCACGGCTACCAGGGATGCTTCATAATGCCGGAGTGACAAGCGAGAGGATCCAATACTGATCTCAAGCGGATCATTTAGAGGAGCGTTGCGAATATATGTTATTACCCTACCCGGGACCAAGCCAAGCTCCATCAAACGCCGAGTCAATGGACCATAATCGGCAAAACCAACCACTCGACCTTTCTGTCCCGGTCTCATGCGATGCAGGTATGTTATGTTCCGCCCCTCGGGTATGTTGAAGAAATTACGCCCGCGCGGTTCACCTCCCGGACCACAACGACCCTGTCCTCCCCCACAACCCATACCTGCCCGTCGCCGATTTCGACGCTTCAACCACTGTCTCATCTCGTCACCGGCCCGACTCCTGTGACTGCTGCCGACATTTCTTACAGTAACCCTGTATCTCCACTTTGAATCCCTCCGGCACAAAACCGGAATCGGACGCTACCTTATCAAGTCTGCTAATCATATCCCCGGCGTCAAATTCGACAAACTCCCCGCATTCCAGACAGAAGAGATGACCGTGCGGCACCCGGGTAATCCGATCATAGCGGGTAATACCATCGCCGATATTTACTTCCTGAGCCAGACCGACCGTACAGATCAATTTGAGAGTGCGCCAGACCGTGCTGTGGCCAATGGAACGATCCTTGCGACGAACCTTCTCGCTGAGTTCATCGGCGGAGACATGACGGCCCATATCAAAAAAGGTTCGGAAGATCAACTCCCGTTGTGGCGTCATCTTGAAACCTTTGGCGTGCAACAGCTCTTTCATCTGAGACCTACTCAACTCCTAATTGAAAGCGATATTCAATTTCAATTATATATATTATCGGCCAAATGTCAAGTCGATTTCGCACTTTTTTTCATGGAGCAATATACTCCTAACCCACAGAACACCAATAAAATAGCCGCCCCGGAGAGGGGCGGCCTGGACTAAGATAGAGAGATAACTGGTACTGCTATTTCAACAATACCATTTTTTTCGTTAGATTGTCACTGCCGCGAGTCAGGCGATACAGATAGACGCCGGAAGCAACTCGATCACCCGAGGAGTTCCGACCGTTCCACTCGACAGTATAGTTTCCGGGGAGCTGCACTTTATCAACCAGCGTTCGCACTCTCTGTCCGAGCGCATTGTAGAGGGTAAGTCTGGTTCTGGCAGGTCGGCCACCGTCATTGGCGGCTCGCAATGTGTAAGAGATAGTTGTGCTTGGATTAAACGGATTCGGGTAATTCTGGTTGAGATCGAAATTCCGAGGCAACGCCGCAAAGCCTGAGCCGTCATATATGCCTGTTTGCGTACCATCGAAGAACTCAATTATCCGGTTCAACAGCGTATCTTTTGGCTGATGCCCCCTAACCTCAAAATCATCACTGATGTACTCAAACGGGAAGGTCAGCAGTACGGTCTTGTAATTCCCGCTGTAGGTTACGCCAACTACACTGTCGGGATAATTGTAATCATAGAAAGCCGGTGAGGCATCACCGAGTGCGTTGACCATGACCAGATTAGTGTTGGGTACAAAGCTCTCGTACCGATACGATGTTCCGGCAGCCAGCGGATTATCTTCAAAACCCTGGACTTTATAGACCCTACCGATCGCTTTCTGGCTGACGTGCAGATATTCCTCAAGGAATGCAGGGTCCCGCAATTTGATGTCGTGAAACCACCGGAACCCGGATAAGAACAAACGACCATTCTGATTCATGAGGTAGTCCTTCATCGCCGTAATATCGGCCGATGAGATGATGCCCCCGAGGGTATCTTGGCCCGTGTGCCAGAAGACCATCGGAAACTTGGCCAACTTGGCGGCGGTCGGTGAACCCTGGGTGTCGGAATGCCATATTTCATGGGGAATGCGGCGGGCGTATATCAGATCGCGATACGTTTCATCCCAGTCGTCGCCCTGATCGTCATCAATAACAATAATTTGCGGCGCGCCGAGTGACACCTCCATATCAAACTCTTTGGTGTAGTTCGCTTCCCACGGAATACCGGGCAAGGAGTCACACGTCACCACTAGGGTCATCGAATCAATCACCGGTGTCAGCGTGTCGGGAAGCTTGAAAGTGATCGGCCCACCGTCGATATAGTTGCTGATCTGGCTGGAGTTGAAAACCTGAGTCAGGCTGACTTCATCGTCGATCATTTCGACTGCGGGGTTGGCCGAAATCAGAGTTACTCGAGGATTGTACGCCGTTCGCATGGCGTTGTTGATCACAAAGTAGAAATTGATCGTCTCCCCTGCCTCCATATAGCCGTCACCATCGCCACCCGGGGCCGAGTCATCGAAAAACAGAGAATCGGACCCAACCAGAGCTGGCCAGGGACGAGAGTATTCAACATCGAGATCGGCATACATGGTCAACCCCGATGGAGAGATGTTCCACACACCAATCTCTGTAGACACCTCAGATAGATTCAGGCGTGAGTTCGGCACTGAGAGGTCATGAAAGTTGAAGTTCTGAGTTCCTCTCGGCCATGTATCGCCGGCATCGCCGTCGTTGTGTAACGTCCAGGCCAGATCATCGTTACCGTCGGCCTGCTCCAATGCAACATAGTAGGCGTTGGGATCATTGTTCTGCGGCACGGCCAAGAGATCGACATGGTAGATACAGAGTCCTTCGCCCGG
>DAOWIM010000034.1 GCA_030640905.1 bacterium | reverse complement strand
GGGATGCAAATACCACCGTTAACAAAGTCAACAGTGCGTACCGGAACCTTAAGCGTATCACCAACGAAGCAATCGACATCCTGCGCACCGAGGTACGTCGGGTAGTCGTCTGTCGCGGCAATATCGGTCGGCTGACCGGTGATCGGATCCGGCATCGCCGTCAGGACGGCCGCGGAGATGTACAACGTGTTTCCGTCGAATGACGAAAGCGAGTTGTCACCACAATCCATCCAGAAGAACGAGATCGGAATAAAGGAGCATTCCAGAGTACGGTCGTTGGAGATAAGGAAGTCAAGAGAGAACATAGTTGCGGGAGCCGGAGCTGCGCAAGTAGGATGGACATCGCCGTTGTTAGTTTCGGCAATACCCACAACTCTCAACATTCCACTCGGGCAAGCGTTGCCGCAGTTGCCGCTAGGACCGTAACGATACGTGAAGTACTCCCAGCCGCAACCAGCGTCATAGAAGTCTGGACCTTCGATGGCTGACTGGAAGCTCAGCGCGGAAGCGTCGTACGCAATCAGGATGTCAAAACCACCGATATCAATACCGGAAGTCTTTTCAAGAACGACATCGATCAGACGATGCTGACCCTGGAAGGCAAAATCTTCTGGATCACAATCAAGATCGATCGAGACCTTGATCTTACCACCCTTGACAACCAGGAAGTTGACCGTGCAGGTGTTACTAGCCTGACCATCGGTGATCTCAAAAGTAGCCGTGTAGAGCTGCTCATTCTGAGCCAAGGTACCAGCAGGATCGTAATCCAGCGGATCGGTCTGCCAGCTAATCGCGCCAGCACCGGTGATGCTAGGAACAGCGGCCAACGGAGTCGGCGTGATGCTGATGTAGCTGAAAGTGAACGGATCGCAGTCGACCTGGTCACCTGTCAGGGTATGGGGGATAAGATCGCCGGCACTGGCCGGGATTTCAAGACCACAACCACCTGTGAATACTGGAGCATCGTTGGTGAAGTTCGGCGTGAAAATACAGTCAGCCGAAGCCATTCCCAGATTATCCTCAACGTGGAGAGTGACCTGAGCACCAGTCGGCACATCACCGAGGGTCGGTGTGTAGGCCCAAGTAGCGGAGAGATTGTCGCCGCCACCTTCAGTGATCGTACCCGGACCGTCATCAAGGAACCAATGCAGCGGATATGCCGGAGGATCATCCGGATCCGTCGCATTAAGAGGGATCGACATCAGATCACAGTGATCACCGGTCGGACTCACCGGGCAGTTACTGATTATCGGCGCCAAGTTTGGGACGTCATAGATCAAGAAACAGTGCGGACCAGTCCAAGTCGGAGTTCTGTCGCCAGCCGCACCAACTTCGAGGTCGGTTGACCAGAGCCAGTTGTTCGATGGGCGATACCACGATGAATCAATACAGAGATGCTTGTCTGCTTCAGACGCAGCAACCGAAGTCGAGATCTGGTAGACCACTTCGTTGAAACCGTCTGTGGCACCAGTACTCATCTTCTTACTACCGGAGAAACCGATAGTATCAGCGCCGATACCGGAAGTACCGTAGCCGTTGCTGTATGTATTGATGTCGAAACTGTTATCCCACAGCATGTCCCATCCTATCCATACCACTGTTGGGGGGGCAGGATAAGGATTGAGGTGCGGGATATTCGTACATGCGGACCAAACCGCACCATCGGTCGAGTAAACCCGGAAACCCATGGCGTGTCCAATCACAGCTCCACCAATGTCATTGTGGAACCGAATGTTGAACGTAATGGGCGTATTTGCCATGATAGTATCACCAACACCTACCGTGGCACCCCAGTTGAAAGTTCCATCAACATTATTGAGGCTCATGGCGCCTGCTACAGGTGTTTGGCCATAAGAAAGCCCAAAGGAAAGAACGAGTGCTGCAAACGCGATGATAAAAGAAGTGCGTTTCATATTCGTCTCCTAATTACAAAACGTAATTATTAGTTGCAAAACAACAGTATATGTAATTTCTGTTTTTTCCCCTCAATGCCTGTCTATAGTTTCCATGGAATGAGAGCCAACAAATCCCAGAGTCGCTGCCGACAGATGCACAGAAATTGCCAAACTGTTCTTTCGTTTGAGCGCGTGTCATAATACCTCTTCTAAGTATCCTCCTCTTCAATTATCACAAGGGGTTAACGATTAATGCCACCAAAAAAGTGGCGCTATCTATTTTTATCTTATCTTTCATTCGCTTAGCCGGATCCCCATAAAGGCAAACCGGCCCTGACAAACAACTCACGAAATGTTTATCAAGTATAAAGTTTCTGTTAGGGCTGCGTTTTTTTTGAATTCGCTCCAGACGCAACCGTTTTCTCCAAAATCTAAGGACAATCCGGGGGTGGTGATCCCAACGGAATGCCAAACAAGTATTCCACCAAATACGTTACATCCGAGATATTTATTAACTCCAGCCCCCCGTCTGAGGAGCCGTTGGCGTTACCTTCTTCACGGCACGCCGGCTCAGGACCGGTCGGGATACCAAAGAGATAGTCCACCAGGAACGTTATATCCGATATGTTTACCCGCTCATCCATATCGCTATTGGCATTTCCACGAATACCAATGCAGCATCCGGAATCAGGAACCAACACCGTCAGAGCGCCATCAATCGGCACCATTTCAAATGTATCGAGGTATGGTATGTCAAGTGTGTCGACGGTAAACCAGTCCCAATCCGGATCTGGTGGGATGACCCGCTCCCAGCTGGTGCACGTCTCGCCTGCCCACTGCAGGCATCGGTAGTAGTTGGTGTCCACTACTTCATTATAGTGCAGACCGACCACATTGCCATCTTCATCCACAAATGACAATTGATCGTAGAAATCATGAAGAATCTCAATATTCACTGTGCGTTCGGTGACTGAATCGGGTATTTCAAATACATCAGCCAGTAACCTGAAGAGCAAGCCGCCGGTCTGAGGTTCTATACCGGGTGTGACGGGACCACCCCAGAAATCAGCGGCTCCGTAAATGGTCATGTTCTGGCCATCCCCTGAGCCCGATTCTACTCGAAATACTTCCCAGCCCGAAACAAGTGTCCCCGTCGTATCGACGCTGCCAATGACAATATCCATCTCGTAGCTGTACATCGAATCCCAGGTCGGTTCATAATAAACCGAGTCAAATGCCTGGCTTGAGTCAACTGCCAGCCAACTGAGGCAGTCATCACCGCTCCAACCCTGGCACTGCCACCATTCTACGGCTTCGACCGTATCGACCTGAATCCATTGCGTACACTCCATGCCGGGCGTGTAATCGGCAGGAGCCAGACACTGATAATAGGTGCGGAATGTTTCCGGAACCGTATCCACCTGAAATTCCATGATGTCTGGAAATCCGAGCCGGATTGACATCTCAAATCCGGTCACAACAGTCTGCGATGAGAAGTTGTTATCCATGTACACCGAGATCACGGTGTTCTGTTGACCCGGCAACGCGGTAGTATCACCAACTCGGACAGCCACTCGGGGCTCAGCGTTAGCCGACGAGGTGGTCAGGGTGAGAATGACAATGAGCAATAGGCTGCTCAGGAGGATTGTACTTCTTCGTGTTAGCATGCTGGCGGGCATAACTTTCTCCTCAGAAATTCGATACTTATTCTCTTTTTCGAATCCCTTAGCCAAGACTCAAACGGGCACAGCTCCTTGTTATTCGCCGACAGAACCGGCAGAATTGCCCGAACCCCACGGAAACGGACAATCATTACTGTTCTTTAGTTAGCAGTCGTGCTTATAACAAGTAACCTGTTGTAATGCCTTAAGAGACCCCCACAGTCCGCTTAAGGCAGAAGTGTGAGACAATCTTGCTCAGATCAATGTGATCGACGTAATCTTTGAAGAACCAGTTGTATTCAGTTTTTGCTCTGAAAGCTTCACCTATCATCTGAGCTAAATATAAGACCAAGGGTTACCATTGTCAATAGGAAAACGCAGATATTGGACGATTTTTCTTTTATTATCAGCCAATTCGTCGATACCAGGTTCAATTTTTCGCCGACTTCCTATGTTCATCACCTACCTAATAAAAATTGTTGTCGTATGCCGGTCAGTTCCCAAGACCGACCGTAACCTATCGAATAGCCTTTTAAGCAACCAGTATGCCACCCCAAGATAAACCGGACAGCTTTTGCCGCAGAATCCTGATACCGGATCACAATGTTTTCTTACTGTGCACCAATCAATTAAGGGAACGACTCGGAAAATCATCCGGTTGGCACGCAATCGATCCGACTGGAGATAGTGCAATGTTTTTCATTTCAGTGATGCTTCTGCTACATTTGTTACCCTACCGATGTCTATTTTTTTTCGAATACTCGGAGAAACACCTCGATTCCGGATAGCGTCGGAACGAATCAAAAGAATCAGCATCAGTCGTTTTCTCTGGGATTTTTACAACTTACCGATATATTTGGCCAGTAGCAAAGAGAACCTGTATTTGTGCAAGGACCAGCAATGGCAGCGAAAGATAGCAACAAGGTAAACATGCAAGATATTCAGCGAACCATACTCTATGGCCTGATCCCGGTTGCCGTCCTTTTCCTGCTGGGCCATCTGGTTGGGCTGAAGTATCTGTGGGGAATGAACTTCACCCGATTCCTGCCCGGCCTGGCCGCACCGTTTCTGGTTCTGATTGTAGCCGCTACTTTCCACCCAGGTCTTTCTGCAATAATCAGCGAAGCCCTCAACTCATTTCGCGTTTCCGATAATGAAGGGCGTCTGCGGGGAGCGACTTTCTTTGTACCGTTCGCAATCCTGATGTTCATCCTGTTTTTCTCGTTCCCATCGGGTACAGTTTTTCTTGGCGACGGTAACCTTAGGGTCAACCAGATTGGTCATGAAGAGACTTTCCTGATAACAGAGATGCTGGACTTTTTCCTGCACAGCCAATTGCACCGGCTGTTCCTTGAGCCGATTGATCTCTCGGTCGTAGATACATACCGCGTTTTCAGTGCACTGTGTGGCATAATTTACATAATTGGGCTGTATAAGCTCGCCGTGTACATGAATCCAAAACAGTCGCTGATTACTTTTCTGCTGATGTTTTCTTCCGGTGTCACGGTCCTTTTCTTTGGCTATGTAGAGAGCTACTCGCTAATCGCGGCCCTGCTGCCGGCGATTATGCTTTCGGCCTTGAAGGTTATCGACGGTCGCAAACCACGCAAAGAGTTCATCCTCTGGTTTGTCATTGGTGTACTGGTCCACTCCGTTGCGGCAATACTGCTCGGCGGTGCCTTGCTTGTGATCATGCTCACAAATCAAAACGCCGACCCCAATCGCAAGCCGGTACTGGCTCTCGGCGCGGTCGCGGTCGCCGGCATAGTACTATTATATGTAGCGTATCTTTTTGGCTGGATGAATGTCAATTACTACCTGATGCCAATCCTGCCGGTACCCGATTTCCAGCATAGCATCCTCTCGGTGAATCACTACTTGAACCTTCTCAACTGGCTTTTGGTGGCAGCCGTCCCGTTTCTCGCCCTGGCCCCAACGATGATTACCAAACTAACCCTGGCGGCGATCTCATCAAACAAGCGCGTGCAATTGGCTCTCGGGTTAGCTGTTCCGGCAGTATTGTTCATGTTCTTTTTCATCCCGCGTCTGGGTGGTCCGCGTGACTGGGACATTTTCGCGCTGGCGGCTTACATGCTAGTCCCAGCGGCTTTAATCGTATTTTTCGAAACGCGCAGCTCTCGACTGCCCTCTATCGTCATCCCGGTAATCGCAATATCAATTTTCACGACCGTATCGTTTGTGGCGGTCAACTATTCGGTCGCACGGTCCACTGACCGGTTTGTC
This sequence comes from bacterium, assembly GCA_030640905.1. GTDB lineage: Bacteria > Zixibacteria > MSB-5A5 > GN15 > FEB-12 > DAOUUR01. The sequence goes on along the minus strand of DAOWIM010000034.1, from coordinate 13,304 downwards.
GAGATACTTGAGGTCTCCAAATTCAAGAACATGTTCAAGGAATACGGAACCCTCTTCACACACTCCCAAACGTATCCGGAATTACAAGACCGTCAGCTTGAGTTCGCAACCAAAGCCTGGGAACAACCGCCGTACACCAAGGTAGATTCCGTGTTCATGCTCCAAAAACTTTCCGGGCTGTACACTAATCGAGGTCAGCGCGATGTTGCCTGGGAGCACCTTCTGCAAGCATACAAAATCGACACGCTCAATCTGTTTACGCATGTCATGATGGTCAACTACCTCAATCGGTTTGCCACCACCGAGGATATTGTTGGATTGGCCGAGACAATTGAGAGAAGATTCCCGCAGAATGCTAAGGCGCTGATGCTAACCGGTCGGATGTATATCCAGGCTGGCGATACAGCCCGCGGCGAGGCAAATATGCAGCAGGCCCTCGAACTCGATGTGCGCGATTTCAACGTTCTTTTCAATTACGGCTCACATATGCTGGCCAAACGGGACTTCAACCGCGCTGCTGAACTGCTCAAGATGGCCTATGAGATAAGCGACAAAGATTTCCTCGGCTGCTATTACCTCGGCACGGTGCTTGTCCAGCTTGGGCAGGCCGATGAAGCGGTTGTCAGTATCAACCGAGCCCGCCACATAGCGGAAACCGATGAGCAGAAAGCGATGTGTCGGGACCTTGAGTCCGACCTGAGATTCCTTCGGACCTCTCTGCAAAACCAGTAACGGATCGGCCGGACTTTCCGACAATAACCACAGAAAACAGAAATACAAAATCGAGCTGTCCCGCCGGGATTATGGTTGACTTATGGGGGTGCCGCTCTATTCTTGCTTTTCTAAATGACAAACTAGCGAGTACCCTTTATGCCAAAGATTTCCAGACAGGTCAAAGAGATTATCCGGATCGTCGTCTTTCTCATTATAGTCGGCGCACTGTTGTACTTCTATGCTATTTACCCGCTGGGCCAATCCAAAACGCTATTTGCCCGCCCGGATATCGATGATTTCGACAGGGACTCGATTGTCACCAACGACGCCACCATCTGGAAGGAAGCCGGTTTGCCGGTCGATACTTTCCGCGTGGAATCCGATGGTCTGACTAATCTGGCCTGCCTTTATGTTCCGGTTGTTGACAGCACTATCGAACCAAAAGGGACCGTTTTCCTGCTGCATCATCAACGTGATGATCGCGACACCCTCCTTCAGGTAGCGCAGCAGTGGCACCAACTCGGTTATGCGGTCGCGGCCTACGATCAGCGCGCCTCGGGCCGTTCGACTGGCCGGTATCATGGCGAGGGCGGTTACGAATCAACCGATCTGATTGAGGTAATGCGTTATCTCGACCTGCGCGGACAGATCATCCATCCGCTAACGGTGGTCGGCTATTCTGTTGGTGGCGATGCTGCCCTGTTGGCCGCACTCGAAGAAGATCGTATCGACCGCGTGATCGCAGTTGATCCGCACCTGTCGACCGACCGGATGATGGACCGCGTTATTGACCAGAACGATCTGCTCTGGTTCCCGCTTCGCAGCACGATGTTATGGTGGTGGTACAACATACGGTCGTCGTATGCCTCACCTTACCGCGAGTTGGACAATGTGAAAGCAGTCGCCTGCCGGACACTATTAATAGTGCCCGACGATGCGATGGATGATGCCGAGATTGTGCGGATCAAAGAGCTTTCGCCCGCCGAATCACTTGAGATGATCACCGCCGACCCATCATACGAATCAACAACTACTATAATAGAGAGGTTCGTGACAGGCGAGTAGTTGGGGGGAGTGGTATCAATGATGCGCCCAACCACCCCGCCGATGTATTAGAGGCGGAGTTGGAGGGGTGAGGGGTAATTACTTGACAAAGCCCTCATGCTATGTAAATTCTACTGATCACGAGAGGCGATGATATGCCCAACATTCCAAAGTGTAGCCAATGTGGAAAACCAGCGGTAGGCCTAATCGGCAATCAACCGCTCTGTGTGGATCATTACACCAAGATGGCCGAGATAATGCAAAAACAAAATGACCAATTGGTGGGCGCAATGAATTACTTAACCGATTTGATGGAAGCTCAAGTCGGTCTTTCCGGTGTACTTCCGCACATCGAAATTCCTCGGCCTATCTACAACCGATCAAACACAACGGTCAACAAGGTCACCATTGATAGAAGTATCGTCGGGGCTGTAAACCAAGGTACAGTTGATAACATAGAAGTCTCCCTGAATCATATCCAACAGCAACAAGGTGACCAACTTGCGGATGCCATCAAAGAACTTACCGAGGCCATAGCGAAAGATTCATCTCAGGAGTTGGCGGCTCGTGACGAACTGCTCCAAGTTCTACAGGTACTCGCGTCTCAAGCAGTACAACCAAAGGAGAGGCGTAACAAAGGTCTGATCAAATCGCTTCTGGGCACTCTAAACAGCACACTAAGTTCCATAAGCACTTTAGCTAAGCTCTGGGAAAAATTCGAACCCATACTCTACGGTATGATTTCTGGGTAATTCCGCCCGGGAGCCGTAGCCCCCCGGCTGTCAATCACATATTTGCCCCCCTAATACAGCCGTTCCCTCTTCGACAAAAAGGCGTAGAGCGCTTTGTCAAACGGGGTGGCGGTGTCGATTGGGTAGTAGTCGATGTTGCTCTGGCGGCAGGCCGATGCGATCCGATCGCCAAACGCCCCCACCTCCCGCGCAAAATCTTTCTTGATCTGGTACGGCAGGGTCGTCATCTCCTCGCCGGTTTCCATATCCTTGAAAATCGCTTCACGCGGAAAAGCAAAATCGCGTTCGCGCGGATCAAGGATGTGAAAGACTATCACTTCGTGTCGGTTGTGGCGGAAATGTTTCAGCCCGCTGATTATTGAATCGGCGTCATCGAGAAGATCGGATAAAATTATCACCAGTCCGCGTCGTTTGATCCGTTCGGCCATCTCGTGGAGAACGTTTGACACATTTGTTTCATTGGAGGGTGTCTGCCCGGCTATCTCGTTGAGGAGTACATGAAGATGCCCCGACTTGGAGCGCGGAGGGATATACTTGCGCATCGCTTCATCAAACGTCACCAGCCCGACCGCATCGCGCTGCCGAAGCATCATATACGACAACGCCCCCGACACTAACCCGGCATAGTCGAGCTTGCTGACCCGATCGCCCGAACGGTACGCCATCGAGGCCGAGCAATCGAGCAACAGGTAGGCCTTGAGGTTGGTCTCTTCTTCGTACTGCTTTATATAGTGGCGGTCCGACTTGGCGTAAACTTTCCAGTCGATATCGCGGATATCATCCCCCGGCATGTACTGGCGGTGTTCGGCAAACTCGACCGAGAAGCCGTGGTACGGTGACTTGTGCAACCCGGCGACAAACCCCTCGACCACCATCCGCGCCCGCAGCTCCATCCCTTTGAGCTTGGAGACGATTTCGGGGTCGAGATATTTTCTATAATCGGTCCGCATTATTCGGAATTGTCGTCCTTATATATCGCCACCGTTGGGCCTTTGTCGTGGCTCTGCCACCCTCGGTACATTCCTTCGCAGTTGAACGGCATAGCGATGTTGCCCTCAGCATCCAGCGCGATCAAACCACCTGTCCCGCCCAGTTCGGTAAATGTGCCATTCACGACCTTGTCGGCAGCGTCTCTCAGGCTCAAGCCGGAGTATTCCATTAGGGCCGAGAGATCGTATGCCAGAACGGTGCGCATGAAATACTCACCGTGACCGGTAGTGGAGACGGCGCACGTTTTGTTGTTGGCATACGTACCGGCACCGATCAATGCCGAGTCACCAATCCGGCCAAACCGTTTGTTGGTCATGCCTCCCGATGATGTCGCCGCAGCGAGGTTGCCGTCCCGGTCAAGCGCCACCGCGCCAACCGTGCCGTGTCTGGTATCTTCGCTTAAGAATTGATTGTCGCCGGAAGGATCGTCTTTGGCCGCTTCTTTTTCGATTGCTACTTGTAGCTGTTGGCGACGTCGTTCGGTGTGGAAGTAGTCATCATCGACCAACTCAAACCCGTGTTCAACGGCAAACGTTTCGGCGCCTTCGCCACCGAGCAACACGTGCGGTGATTTATCCATGACTAAACGAGCGAGATTAATCGGTCTCTTGATCCGTCGTATTCCCGCCACCGAACCACATTCGAGCGTGCGGCCATCCATGATACAGGCGTCCTGCTCGTGCTTTCCCTCGTGAGTGAAAACCGCGCCTTTGCCGGCGTTGAAAAGGGGGGAGTCTTCCATGATGTTGATTGCGCGCTGCACCGCATCGACGGCTATGCCACCTTTTTTCAGGATATCAAAACCTGCCGCGAGAGCTTGTTGCAACCCATCGCGGTACTGTTGTTCCAACTCGGGGGTCATCTTGCTTTTCAAGATCGCCCCCGCACCGCCATGAATGACGAGTGTGAAGTTTCTGTTCGCCATCGGTGTCAATCCTTTTTCGGCAGCATCGCTTTGCCGGCAAAGTTAATAATTCTCGTTATCACAATGTATCAAGTACTATTATAATGGTGGTTGATTCTTCAATCGATCTATTTCGTTACGAATTTCCTGGACTACTTCCGGATTCTGAATTCGCTTGGTTTTCCCCTCGCTGACGGAAATGACGTAAAACACCTTTCCGCCAAATTGCTGCGTGAATTTCTCATGGGTTGCTGCTTGTAGTTCACGCTCCTTGAATATCTGGGGAATATGTGCTGTATCACCGGCCGGCTTGACCTGTAATCCGACGAACCGTCCCTTGGCCTCAATATAGAAATCAACGTTGTAGAGCCTGTCCCACTCATCGGAGGCCGGTTTTATGTCCACTCCTAGTTCGTTTTCTAGTTGTCCGTAAATTGTTTTGATTTCTGTAACATAGCCATCATATGTTCGATTGATGACCAAATTCAAAAGGTAGTCGATACAATCCTTTTCTGTGATCTCCTCAATTTCCGCAACCAGAACCTCGGTGATCTTTATGTAGAGTTTTCTCCCAAGCTCTTCTATGTGCTCCTTCGGTTTGACGTTCTTAAAATAGTACTCGCGCCATTCGTCAACATTCTTGGGTTGACACAGCCGAATGTTCAGCGAAGTGGGACCTACATTTCTCTTGAAGTTGAGTTGAAACCTATTCGTAGCAGAGTTAAGAACCCACTCCTTTGCCATAATCAGCTCCTGAATTTCAATAGAGTTCTGTTGCCAATGGGATACTGCTCGTCCAATGAGGCGTATCCCTTTTTCAGCATATGTGCATTAATAAAGGTACGATTCTTGAGGTAGAGGTATGCAAGCAGGTTGTTTGATGGATCATGCTTAATCGTATCATATTTCATATACACTTGTTGCCCTCGCACAATCTCTGAAAGAAAAGCCTTGGCCTCATCCTCACATTCCGGGAGTGGTTGCACGCCCAGCAATTTGACTCCAAGGTTTCCCTCCAACACGATTCTATCGGAAGCCAGGACAGCCTTCACGCGAAAGAACTGTTCTCGAGAGCGTACATGCCCAGAATGACTGATTCTCGAGCCAAATCCGAGCTTCCTTGGGTCGACTTTCTTATCGAATTCTAGTGGGTCCTTGAAAAGGTAAGGAAGCTTACTGTCCTCAATTTTCTTGGGTGGACTCTTATCAATTACATATTCTACGTTAGCTTTGTTCAACAGGTCCGTTGCGGACTCAAGTTTCGCCGTGATTATGGGCAGGAAATCCGGATTGATTTCATATCCCACCGAATTCCGCTGTGTACGAACCGCTGCGTACGCGGTTGTACCGCTACCTAGGAAAGGATCCAGAACTGTTTCGCCAACAAAACTAAACATTCTTATTAGCCTGCGCGGCAGCTCCTCTGGAAACATAGCAACGTGATCCTGCTGTTTTGCACCGGGGAAATTCCAATGCCCATTGAAATAGAGGTTCCAATCATCCTTGCTGATTACAGACTGCTGTTTTGCATCAGGACTAATAGGCGGAGGCTTTCCATGCTTCTTGAACAACAAAATGTGCTCGTAATCTATCTTGATAATCCCATTACGAGGGTAAGGATAAGACCCCATGATCGTTGCGCCGCCGGTCGTATTGCATGTGGTGGTCTTCTGCCACACGATTGAACCCATGAAATCAAACCCTATTGTCTCGCAGAATCGGACGATCTCTGTACGGATTGGGATAACCTTGTAGCGACCGTAGTAGACTGAGCGAGCAAACTGATCGCCTATGTTTATGCAAAGTCGGCACCCATCGTTGAGAACGCGGTGACATTCGCTCCAGACGAGATTCAGGTTGTTTATGTAGTCTTCATAAGAATGATCAAAGCCTATCTGGCTCTCGGTCCCGTAGTCCTTGAGCTGCCAATATGGCGGCGAGGTCACAACCAGATGAACCGATTTGTCCGGCGCCAAGGACATATTACGCGCATCCCCGGTTATTACCTTATGCTGTGTGCTCACGCTTTTTCCTTCACCGTCCGGAGGATGCGGCGGATGATTTCCATCGTATCGACACCATCGGCCTCGGCGTTGAACGACGTCACGATCCGATGTCGCAGCACCGGGTTGGCGGCAAAGCGGACATCATCGGGGCCCGGTGTGGGGCGGCCATCGAGAATCGCTCGGGTCTTGGCGGCCAGGATCAAATACTGCGAGGCGCGCGGTCCGGCTCCCCAGTTGACCCAGTTCTTCACGAAATCGAGCGCGTCCTCTTCGGTGGGACGAGTAGCCCGCACCAGCGCGACCGCATACTCGATCAGATGATCACTGACGGGCACGCGACGAACCAGTTGCTGGAACCGGATAATATCATCAGCCGAAAGAATTCTGTTGAGACTGTAGTCGGGAACGGCGGTAGTGATCTTGACGATCTCACACTCCTCGGCCTCCGCCGGATAATCAACGAAGACATTGAACATAAACCGATCAAGCTGAGCCTCGGGAAGCGGGTACGTTCCTTCCTGCTCAATTGGGTTCTGAGTTGCCAGAACAAAAAACGGTTCGTCAAGCTTGTATGTTTGACCGGCGGCGGTGACTTCGTGCTCCTGCATCGCCTGCAACAATGCCGCCTGAGTTTTTGGCGGGGTGCGGTTGATCTCGTCGGCCAGAACGATATTGGCAAAGACCGGACCCTTGACAAAGCGGAACACCCGTTTACCGGCAGTGCGGTCTTCTTCGATAATCTCTGTGCCGGTGATATCCGATGGCATCAGGTCAGGTGTGAACTGGATGCGATTGAATTTCAGATTGAGAACATTGGCCAGCGTGGAAATCAGAAGCGTCTTGGCCAGGCCGGGTACACCGACAAGTAAACAATGGCCCGATGAAAGCAAAGCCACCAGCAGCTGATCAACCACTTTGTCCTGGCCGATTATTACTTTCCCGATTTCGGCCTTGATCTGCCGGTATTTCTCGTTGAGTTCTTCTACAGTGGTGAGATCAGATTTCGATTTATCAGGGGACACGTATTCCTCCAAAACAGAGCAAGTTCAATTGTAATCTCTCAGAGTTCTTATACTAATTGCGGCAATCAAAGTCACTGACTATCGACTTAGACTGCTTCATAATCGCATTCGCAGGTGTGGACATCTGAAAAACCGCAGTACGAACGGCTTTTCGGGACAGTGGCGAGGGTAATCCGTCACATAACCTAATCTGTCTAACTACAACCAAGTCTTGGGGTTAAAACCTGCCTAACTGTGGATAAGCGACCACGGTACCCGCATTATAAGAAAGCTATCTTATTGTACCATCGGCAGATATGTGGTTATCCACAATTGTCTGGTCTTGTCCACACCGGCATTTCTCAAATCAGTCAGCCGGGCCTCAGTCTTCGATCAGGTTGGCCTCTTCTTTTGGCTCCGTAGCCATCTTAGGCGGAGCGAATTCGAAGCCGCTCTGGCCTTCATTCATGTTACAGGCACCACAAAAGATTGCGCCCTGCTCGATTACAAGCGACTTGGTCTTGAGGTCTCCCGACATTTCGCACTTAGCCTGAAGCTCAATCTTCTCAGTAGCGTGGACATTTCCCGAGAGCTTACCGGCAATCACAGCAGTGTTGGATTCAATTTCAGCCTCCACCGTTCCGCCGGCGCCGATTGTCACACAGTCGGAGCAGATGACTTTGCCGATGACAGTACCGTCCACACGCAACGCACCTTTGATGTCAAGCGTGCCGGTGATGACCGTGTCTTTGCCAATAATGGTGTTCATCAATCCATCCGTTTCGTTATTGGTTATTCTTTTCATGTCCGATTTCCAAAGGGTTTACGGGTTTATCATTTATTCTTATCTCATAGTGTACGTGCGGGGCCGTTGACTGGCCGGTATTACCGGACAAGGCCAGCCGTCCCCCCGCCGCTATCCGCTGGCCCGGTTTTACCAGCAGTTTGCTATTGTGACCATAAAGCGTCGTGACACTGTCGTTGTGCCGAAGAATTACAGTATATCCATATACCGAATCGAACTCCGCATACAATACCAGTCCGGCAGCAGTAGCCAGAACCGGCTGTCCTTCAGCGCCGGCAATATCGACGCCGGGATGGTACCGCTGCTGATCTTCAATTTCAAAATCCTGGCTGATAAAACCCTGCATGGGCAGACCCGACGGAAACCCCATGTCGTCGAAAACCGACCGTTCAGCCATGATCGTTGCGGAGCGATCCAACTGCGCAAAAATCGCCGAGTCATCCGGAATCTCCGGAAATTCAAAATCAATCCCGGCCAGATTAACCAACCGTGTTACAATGTCGCGGGTCTGTTCGAGATTATCTTCGAGCATCTTCACTTTGTATTGGTAACGAAGCAACTGTTTGTTTTCTTCCTCAAGCCGGTCCGCCAGCGCCGCCCGTTTGAGCACCGTCCCATAGAATGAGAAAAACAGAATGATGCCGACCAGAATTGCGGCAACAAAACCAAGTATACCCTTTAGCAACCACTGACGAATCCGAAAACCGCGACGCGATTCGGTCCCGTCGGGGATAAGCATCACTGTAACATACCTGGCCTGGCCCATAGTCTAACTTTCTATACGGCGAAACAGATCGAGCAGTCGTTCCAGGTCTTCGTCGCCATAGTATTCGATTTCGATTTTACCCTGCTTCAAACCCGGCGTGATTTTCACCGACGTTCCCATCAAACGCTTAAGATAAGTTTCAAACTCCATCAGCGCAGGAATGTTCCGACGCGGGATCAATTTTCGACCGCGCTTCTTTCTGGTCGCTTTTTCAATCTGCCGCACCGAAAGAGATTCGTCGGTGATGCGTCGTGCCAGCACAAGCATCTCCTGCTCGTTCTGAGTCGACAACAACGTCCGCGCGTGACCTTCAGTCAGTTTCCCTTCGCGAATCATGTTCTTGATCGAATCGGGAAGCATCAGAAGGCGCAGGATGTTGGTAACAGCAGCCCGACTCTTGCCAACTTTCTCGGCCAGTCCTTTCTGCGTCAAACCGCAACGTTCGATAAGCGTTCGGTATGCTTCGCCGAGATCAATAGCGTTGAGATTTTCACGCTGGATATTTTCAACCAGGGCCAGCTCCAGCATGCGCGTGTCATCGATCTCATCAATAACAACCACCGGCACTTCGGTAAGACCAGCTATCCGGGCGGCGCGGAAACGTCGCTCCCCGGCAATTATCATATAGCCGCCACCGTCCCGCTTAACAACCAACGGTTGTATGATGCCATTGCTCGCAAATGATTCGGCCAGTTCGCGAAGGCTCTCCTCTGGGAAGTCGCGTCGCGGCTGCATAGGGTTGGGCGTGATCTGACCAAGCGATACCGTTTTTAGACTTTTTTCATCACCCGTCTTTTCACGACCGGCCGGTATCAAAGCTTCCAGTCCCTTGCCCAGAACAATCTTGCTCATGGTGCCATCACCTCTTTCGTCAAAGCCATATAGTTCTCGGCGCCGGTGGAGAGGATGTCGTATAGAATGATCGGCTTACCGAATGACGGCGCCTCGGAGAGACGCACGTTGCGCGAAATAACTGTATCGTAAACACGACTGTTGAAATGTTGTCGAACTTCCTGCGAGACCTGTCGCGAAAGATTGAGCCGTCCGTCAAACATCGTCAACAACACACCTTCAATTGCCAATGAAGGATTAAGATTGTCCTGCACGAGCTTGATCGTGTTCATCAACTGACTCAACCCCTCCAGCGCGTAGTACTCGCATTGAATCGGAATGATTATAGAATCGGCAGCCGTTAATGTGTTGATCGTTAACAATCCCAATGATGGTGGACAGTCGATAATGATGTAACGATAGTCATGGACTATCGACTCCAATACAGACTTCAGTCTATGCTCTCGCGACATCATAGGAACCAGCTCGACCTCGGCGCCAACCAGAGAGATCGACGATGGCAGCAGGTTGAGATAGTCAAGGTCGGTAGCACGGACTACTTCGCCGGCCGGAGTGGCATTAACGAGGACATCATAGATCGACGTTTCTACACTGGCTTGATTAAAGCCAAGTCCGCTGGTTGAATTGGCCTGGGGGTCCATGTCAACAAGGAGAGTTTTCTGTTCGGCTGCCGCCAGACAGGAACTCAAGTTGACGGCGGTAGTGGTTTTCCCAACCCCGCCCTTCTGATTTGCTATTGCTATTATCTTACCCACGTATCATCCCTGAATAGTATGGTAGGTTGTTGTATTTTAATTCATTATAGATGCATTCAAGGGCGTTGGCAACAACAAACGCGGTAACCGGTCACACTTTTTCAAAGAGAGTGAAGCTCCCGGCTGAAGCCGGTTTACCAATGGTATAACAGTAGGTTATTGATGCGGGATTCGTTTCGCCGTGCGACTTATCAACATCCGAATAGTGTATAAAATGACCGCCCGGTGTCAGCAGGTCGATTATTTTATCAAGGAGCAACCGATCAAGACGAACAAGTCGCATGGTGATCAAATTAAAACCGGCCTTAAGCGATAGCTCTTCGAAAGAGCCGGGGAGAACGTCGGCGTTTATGCTGAGCGTGACCATCATTCTATTGAGTGCTGCAGCTTTCTTTTGTCTTCTCTCAACCAGAGTGGCGTGCTCTACGACCTGAGTCAGCAGTATCGGGATAGCCGGAAAGCCGCCCCCTGAGCCGATATCGAGGTAGCGAGTAATATTTTGACGCCCCAGAACCTCAAACGGCATCAGCGACGCGGCCGTAATTCCGGTGAGGTTGCTGTCAATTGTTTCACGTGAAACCAAGTTGATTTTCCGATTTTCTTTCTTGAGATGGGAGTAGTAGGAGCTGAGCTTGCCGTCCGGATCGTATTTCCTGAGGAATTGATCGGCTGAAGCTATCTGGATCAGGTCTGCCATTATCGTCACCGCGATTCGTTATGTCGTTTGAGAAAAACAGATAACACTGCAATATCGCCCGGAGTGACACCCTCGATTCGCCCCGCCTGACCAAGCGAACCGGGCTGGAAATGTACGAACTTGTCAAGAGCCTCACGCTTTAGACCAGTAATCGATGAGAAATCAAAATCGGCGGGGATCAGCTCGGCCTCCTGTCGTTTGAACTTATCGATCTCACGCTGCTGTTTCTCAATATATCCGCGATACCGGATCGCAATTGCCGCTCGTTCAAGCACTTCCATATTGTCCGCAATGGTTGGATCAAACTTACTCACCAATTGAACCGCCTCATTAATAGAGATATTCGGCTGCCGGATCATATTATCCAGGGTCACCATCTCCGCTCGCTGATACCGTTGGGACAATTCGCCCAGATCCGAAACCTTGACCCGTTTTTTCCGCAGGGCAGCAATTACCCTGTCGGTGTCGGAACGAATATCTTCAAAAGCATCGCTCTCTTCGGCGGGTATGAGGTTATATTTTCTGGCGTATTGGTTGAGCCGGTCTCGAGCGTTATCCTCACGAAGAGCCAGCCGATATTCCGCCCGCGAAGTAAAAAGCCGGTACGGCTCAGTAGTCGATCGCGTTACCAGATCATCAATCATAACACCAACATACGCCTCGGAACGATCCAGTACAAACGGTTGTTCGCCCTCAATTGCGAGCACTGCATTGACCCCAGCCATGAGACCCTGCCCGGCTGCTTCCTCGTAGCCTGAGGTTCCGTTGATCTGCCCGGCCAGAAAAAGACCCGGCAGGCGACGAGTTTCCATCGATGGTTTGATCTGATGAGCCGGAACATAATCGTACTCAATCGCATACCCCGGTTGCGTGAGGCGAGCCTCCTCAAGCCCCACAACTGTTCTAATCGCTTGATACTGCACATCTTCGGGCAATGCAGTAGCGAAGCCGTTGGGGTAGATTTCGCTGGTGCCGTTACCTTCAGGTTCAAGGAATATCTGATGGCTCTCCCTCTTAGCAAACCGGTAGAACTTATCTTCAATCGAAGGACAGTACCTGGGTCCAACCGAGCTGATTTTTCCGGAGAAGATTGGAGATTGTTGGAAATTGTCTGAAACAATCCTTTTTGTCTCGGCGCTTGTCTTGGTCAAATGGCATGGCACCTGGTTCATCTCTCGCTCCGTGCTCCGGTACGAAAAATGTGGTGGTGGCTCATGGCCCGGTTGCAACTCGCATTTGGCAAAATCTATAGTATTACCATCGAGCCTTGGCGGCGTGCCGGTCTTGAGCTGGCCCAACTCAAAGCCAAGCGAAACAAGCGATTCTGAGAGTCGATAGGCTCCCGGCTCTCCCATGCGACCAGATTTGATCGTCTTTTCGCCAATATGAATCAGCCCGCCAAGAAATGTCCCGGTAGCCAGTATTACTGCGTGCGCGGTAACAAGTTCGCCCGACTCGGTTCGCACACCGCAGGCTCGACCATTTTCGGTAAGAATCTCGGCGGCTATGCCCTCAAGAACACTCACATTTTTCTGCTGTGCGAGATAATCAACAACGAACTGGCTGTATGCGATGCGATCAGACTGGATGCGGGTTGACCACACAGCCGGTCCGCGCGAGAGATTCAATCGTCGGTACTGAATTCCGGTACTGTCGGCAGCCCGGCCGATCAATCCCCCCAGCGCGTCAACTTCTTTGACCACATGCGATTTGGCGATTCCACCAACGGCGGGATTGCAGGACATCAGCGACAGTTTGGCGGCATCGATTGTGACAATAGTCGCCTTTCGCCCCATGCGAGCGACCGCCAGCGCCGCCTCAACTCCAGCGTGCCCGCCACCAACCACTACTACATCTGTCATTCGATCCGCGGTTTTCATTGCTTAGAACCTTGAAGTATGATAAGCAAAATCCCGCACTTTTCCATCTTGGTCAAATTTAATAATAATAGTCAATGTTCTTTGTGATGTTGATCTAGATCCAGAACTACCAAAGCCACCAATAATTAATAGAGATGC